>JAUNIK010000076.1 GCA_030523505.1 Prevotellaceae bacterium
ATTAAGACTATGATTATTACAACAACACCTCAGATTGAAGGCAGAACAATATTAGAGTATAAGGGTATAGTAGCAGGCGAGACCATTATCGGTGCTAATTTCTTCAAAGACTTCAAGGCTGGCCTGAGCGATTTCTTCGGTGGTCGCAGTGGCAGTTATGAGAAAGTACTCTTGAAGGCTCGCGACACTGCCACAAAGGAAATGATGGAACGTGCAGAGGAACTCGGAGCAAACGCCATCGTCGGCATTGACTACGACTACGAGACCATCGGTGCTCAAGGCTCGATGCTCATGGTATCAGTAACAGGAACAGCAGTAGTAATATAAAAAAAGGTCTGAGTAATATGATAAACATTAATGATTTGACATTCGCCTATCCAGGATCGAAGACGAATGTGTTCGAGAACTTAAGCCTCAACTTCGAAGGCAATTCAATATACGGCCTGCTCGGCAAGAACGGCACCGGTAAGAGTACACTGCTCTACAACATCTGCGGACTGCTTCTGGCAAAGAAAGGCACAGTGACAATAGATGGAATGAACGTGAAAGAGCGACTCCCAGAGGTGACACGCGACATATTCCTCGTTTCGGAGGAGTTCACACTGCCACAGATGAAACTCAGCGAGTATGTGAAGATCAACTCGGTGTTCTATCCAAACTTCTCAAAGGAGACTCTCGACTTCTGCCTCAAGGAGTTCGGCCTTGAGGGCGACATCAAACTCAACTCCCTCTCGATGGGACAGAAGAAGAAGGTTTACATGTCGTTCGCGCTTGCCACCAACACCCGTTATCTCATCATGGACGAGCCTACCAACGGATTGGACATTCCTTCAAAGGCACAGTTCCGCAAGGTCATTGCACGAAACATGAGCGAGGATCGCACCATCATCATCTCCACCCATCAGGTTCACGATGTTGACACACTGCTCGACCATGTGGTAATCCTCGACCACAGCGATGTACTGCTTAACGCTTCCGTTGGCGACATCTGCGACAAATATGTGTTCGAGATTCGCACACCAAATGACATGGCTGACGCTATCTACGCCGAACCATCACTCCAGGGCAATGCCGTGATGGCTCCACGAGGCGACAAGCCTGAGACTCCACTCAACCTGGAACTTTTGTTTAACGCATTCACATTGAGAAAAGTATGAGATACATAGTAGAATTCCTCGTGGCAGTGCTCACAGTGATAGCACTCTGCGGTTGCACAATAAAGGTTGGCGACACCGACAACAGCAAGATCATCACAAAGTCGTTCGACAACAAGGATTTTTCCGAAATCACTTTCGATGGTGCTGTCGAGGCAGATATCGTTCAGGACAGTGTCTATTCCATTAAGGTGGAGGCTTCTGAAAACAATATGGAGATGATAGAGGTTACACAGGATCGCAACAAACTCCACATCGGTTTCAATGATTCACTGAAGAAGGGTAGCAAGATTATCAACCTCAATCTCAATAAAGACTACAAGTGCAAGGTGTATATCACCGTCCTTGACATCAATATGCTTGAACTCGCTGGCAGCGGATTGATTGGCATGGATGCTCTCAGAAACAACGAAACGGTCAACATCGCAGTGACAGGTAGCGGTATGATTGTAGTAGATACTCTCTATGCGAAGGATATCAACACAACCGTCACTGGTTCGGGAAACATCACTTTCATGGATGTTCATTCCACAACATTCAGCGGTTTCGTAACCGGAAGTGGTGACATCATGCCGTCTCTCGTTGGTGTAGATGAGATCAACGCCCAGATATGTGGTAGCGGAATGCAAATCATGAAACTCGAGAACTGCGGAACAGTGAATGCAGAGATTACCGGTTCGGGATGTATCTCACTCTCCGGCACAGCCAAGAGCCTCAAGAAGAACATTGCCGGTATGGGTCGCATTGAAACAAAGGAACTTAATATAAAGGAATAAAGAAATGAAAAATATAGATTCAAAGAGATTGACCAATTTATTGAATTGGGACATCAAGACATATAAGAAAGAGTACACCAACATGCTCCTCGCTACATTTGGCACTCTTACTATGGTTGCATTGGTGGTGAGTGGCTATCTGACCAACTTCAGCGGCGATTTCCACGTAAACCATATCCTTGCTACAGAAATCACCCCGTTTGCCATCATCTTTGTGATGTTCGCAATGCTGGGTGTTGCCGGTCAGGCTTTCCAGCACATCATGACCAACCAGGAGCGAATAGCATATATGATGCTCCCTGCAAGCAACATCGAGAAATTCATCGTCCGC
Organism: Prevotellaceae bacterium; assembly: GCA_030523505.1. Taxonomy (GTDB): domain Bacteria; phylum Bacteroidota; class Bacteroidia; order Bacteroidales; family Bacteroidaceae; genus Prevotella. The sequence continues at coordinate 2,262 of JAUNIK010000076.1, forward strand.
GTTGTGCTCCGCACACTGATCATGTTCGGTTTGATAATCGCTGCCGTTGTTGCTGCCGACTGCTTCTTCGGATTCCTCGTTTGGATACGCACTGGCGAGTTTGTGAGCATCATCGCAATGTCGCAGTTCTTCAGCTACACCCTCGGCGTAAACAATTTCGGAGGTGTTGACTGGTTGACAAACGTAATGGGCGTGATGCTTATCTGGAGTTTCTTCGTTCTCGGTTCGGCATTCTTCCGCCGCCGTGCAGTATTGAAGACCTTCCTCTGCCTCTTTGCATTCGTATTGGTGTTCTCTGCTCTCATCGGCATCGGTGTAGGATACTTCATTGAATGGAGCCGCAATCTTTCTCAGGACATCAGTATCGAGTTCCTTATCGAGCCAAGCCTGCTCTTCGAGATCATCGGCAACATAGTATGTGTGCTCTGGCTGTCGTTCAACATCTGGTACTCATACCGTTTGTTCTCTCGCATGCAGGTTATCAACAACCGTTGGAATAACAAATAATCAACAGAAGTTTCAGGAAGTTATAGGAAGTTACCGCTTCGCTGGGAAGTTAAGGGAAGTTCTTTCTTAATGAAAGCGCCCCTTTGGGTCGAGCGAAGGGACGAATGTCTTTACTGTACAAGCCTTACGCCACGAAAATAACTATTGTCCTTTAACTTCCCTAGCGAGTGAAGCGAGCGATAACTTCCCTTAACTCCCTTTAACTCCTAGGTTTCGGAACTTCCGAAACTTAAAAAAGATAATATGACATTCAATCAAGATAAACCCATCTATCTGCAAATGGCAGATCGACTGATGGACGACATTGTAGCTGGCATTTACACCGATGAGGCACGCATTCCAAGCGTTCGCGAATATGCAGTGACTCTCGGTGTGAACACCAACACCGCGATGAAGGCCTATGATGAACTGTCGCGCATGAACATTATTTATAATAAACGTGGCTTGGGGTATTTCGTAACCCCTGGTGCGTGCGAGAACATCAGGTCTCAGCGTCGCGAGGAGTTTTTCAACAACACCATAAAGAAGATGATAAAGGAAATGGAACTTCTCGGCCTTAGCATCGACGAAGTGGTGGAACATATCAGAAAACATTAAACATTATAAGACTATGAATAAGAGATTAACAAAATCAAACGATAAGCTCATTGCTGGCGTATGTGGCGGTATAGCAGAGTATTTTGACTTGGATCCTACATGGGTACGTATAGGTTACGCATTCCTGACATTCTTCTCATTTAGTTTTCCAGGATTCCTGTTCTACATAGCTTTATGTATCATCATGCCTAAGAAAATGTACTAATCATGTCAATTATACATTTAAAGGACATCAACAAGACTTACCAGGGCGCGCAGCCTCTTCATGTGCTGAAAGGCATCAGTCTCGACATTGAGCGAGGCGAGTTTGTCAGCATCATGGGTGCTTCGGGCTCGGGTAAGTCTACGCTATTGAACATACTCGGTATCCTCGACAACTACGACTCTGGCGAGTATTACCTCAACGATGTGCCAATCTGGGGACTCAGCGAGAGCCGTGCTGCCGAATACCGCAACAAGATGATCGGATTCATCTTCCAGTCGTTCAACCTCATTCCGTTCAAGACTGCCGTCGAGAATGTGGAACTGCCACTGTTCTATCAAGGTGTGAGTCGCAAGAAGCGCCACCAGTTAGCGATGGAATATCTCGACAAACTCGGTCTTGCCGCTTGGGCCGACCATTATCCTAACGAGATGTCGGGTGGTCAGAAGCAGCGTGTGGCGATAGCCCGTGCACTGATAACCCATCCTCAGATCATCCTCGCCGACGAACCGACGGGTGCTCTCGACTCAAAGACGAGTGTCGAGGTGATGGACTTGCTCAAGAAACTCCACGAGGAAGAGGGCATGACCATCATCGTGGTGACTCACGAGAGTGGTGTTGCCAACGAGACCGACCGTATTATCCACATCAAGGACGGTGTGATTGGCGAGATTGAAGACAACAAGGATCATCACCTCGTTGGTAAGGACCACACAAAATAAGCATCTATGGAATTATTACGCGAAATATGGGCAACGGCAAGGCGCAATAAACTGCGAACCTCGCTCACTGGTTTTGCCGTGGCTTGGGGCATCTTCATGCTTATCTTCCTGCTCGGTGCCGGCAATGGACTCATCAATGCTCAGATGCAACAGATGGATCGTTTCATTGCCAATTCCATGGTTGTGTTCGGTGGTTACACCACAAAGCCATACAACGGACTTAAGGAGGGAAGATACATAGCTATGAAGAATTCCGACCTCGACATCACCAACAAGGCGTTTCCTGACAAAATCGATGAGGTGGGTGCCGAAATCGAAGAGAGCGGACAGGTGATAAGTCTTGGTCAGAACTATATCTCCACCACCATCAAGGGTGTTGACCCGAGTTATTCGAAGATACAGAAGATAGAGATGCTTCAAGGGCGTTTCATCAACGACATCGACTTGCGTGACCGTCGCAAGGTGCTGGTTTTGAGCAAGAACAACGCCAAGGAACTGACACAGCAGTATGGTTCGCTCATAGGTAAGTATCTCAAGGTCAACGATCTCTCCTTCCAGGTAGTGGGAATCTACAAGGATGATGAGAGTCGCCAGACGAACGAGGTTTACACTTCCTTCACCACCTTCAAGACCATATATAATAAAGGTGACAATGTGGGCAATATCATCTTCTCCTTCCATGGTGTGAACAACATCGAGGAGAGCAATATTTTTGAGCGTGCCTACAAGCAGAGGATTCACCAGAATCACGATATTGCTCCCGACGATGATGCTGCTCTGTGGCTGTGGAACAGATACCGACAGAACATCTCGATGGGCACTGGTATGGGCATCATACGCACTGCCCTGTGGATTATTGGTTTGCTGACACTGCTCAGCGGTATCGTGGGCATCAGCAACATCATGCTCATCACCGTGAAGGAACGAACCCACGAGTTTGGCATTCGCAAGGCTATCGGTGCAAAACCGTTCTCCATCTTGAAACTCATCATCGTGGAGAGTGTAGCCATAACCTCGATATTCGGATATATCGGTATGTTCATCGGCATCCTTGCCAACGAATGGATGAATGCCACGATTGGCAACCAGGTGGTGGAGATTGGCGAATTCAAGGCAACGATGTTCCTCAACCCTACGGTTGGTCTTGATGTATGCTTCGAGGCTACTATGGTGATGATCATCGCCGGAACTATTGCTGGTCTTATTCCTGCCTACAAGGCTTCAAAAGTAAGACCTATCGAGGCACTTAACTCAAAATAAAGCTCTTATGAGAATAGACATTGATTCATATAAAGAGATTCTCGACACCATAACCCGCAACAAGAGCCGTTCTCTGCTGACTGGTTTCGGAGTGTTCTGGGGAGTGTTCATGCTCGTTGTGCTCATCGGTGGCGGACAGGGCGTGAAGGAACTGCTTGCCAACAACTTCGAGGGTTTTGCCACAAACACAACGATGGTGTTCGTGCAACCTACGACGAAGGCCTACAAGGGTTTCCGCAAGGGACGCTCATGGAATGCCGAGGACCGCGATGTGGCTCGAATACGCGAGAGAATGCCTGAACTGGAGGTTGTCACTCCAATGGTGTTCGGTGGACAGGCTACTGTCGTTTACGGCGATAGGAAGAGTTCGGGCAACATCAAAGGTCTGCTGCCGGAATATCAGAAGGTGCAGGCTCCGAAAATATACTATGGTCGTTTCATCAACGAGATGGATGTGAAGGCTTCGCGTCGTGTGTGTGTCCTGGGAAAGAAGATTGCCAAAGAACTGTTTGGCGACATCGATCCTTGTGGCAAACGCGTGAAGGTGGGCAACATATACTATCAGATTGTGGGTGTCGATTACAATAATTCGGGCATCAACATGGGTGGTCAGGCTGAGGAGGCCATCACCATTCCATTCAATGTTTGCCGCCAGATATATAACTTCGGTAAATATGTGCACACTATAGCAATGGTGGGCAGGGGCGATGTGAACATGAAAAGCCTCGAACCACGAATCCGCGAGATTATTGCCCGTGAGCACAGCGTCGATCCTACCGACGAGCATGCCATCTCGCTGTTCAACACACAGGTGATGTTCGGCATCATGGACAGCCTTTTCAAGGGAGTGAACTTCCTCATCTGGCTCATTGGTCTTGGAACAATCCTCGCTGGTGCCATCGGTGTGAGCAACATCATGATGGTCACAGTGAAGGAGCGAACCACCGAGATTGGTATCCGACGCGCCATTGGTGCTACGCCGAAGATGATTCTGTCGCAGATAATGTCGGAGAGCCTCATACTGACCACAGTGGCGGGAATGAGCGGAATACTCTTCGGTGTGTCGATACTACAGATGATTGAACTGGCAAACACCGAGGACGGCATTCTGAAAGCCCACTTCCAGATTGGCTTCTGGACGGCTCTGGCTGCCGCGGCCTTGCTGAGCGTGCTCGGAATGGTTGCTGGATTGGCTCCGGCTTACCGTGCTATGGCCATCAAACCTGTCGATGCTATGCGCGACGAATAAACTCACATCATTATTTGGAAAAAACAAAAGAACATATAACTATGAAAAAGTATTCTAAACTGATTATTGCGGCTATCATCGCGGCGATTTTCCTTGGAACATTCGTGTTTCTGTATCAGAAGTCACAACCAAAACCTATCACCTACAAAGAGTTCACTCCTGTCATGGGCGACATCAGCAAGACTACCGTCATAACCGGGAAAATTGAGCCTCGCAACGAGGTGAATGTGAAACCGCAGATTTCGGGTATCATCACCGATATCTACAAGGAGGCTGGCGACTATGTGCAGGCAGGCGAGGTTATCGCAAAGGTAAAGGTCATCCCTGATATGGGACAGTTGAGCAATGCTGAGTCGCGTGTTCGCCTTGCCGACATCAATCTCAAGCAGACTCAGGTGAACTACGACCGCGAGAAGGCTCTGTTCGATAAGAATCTTGTCAGTGCCGAGGAGTTCGACAAGGTTAAACAAGCTCTTCAGCAGGCTCGCGAGGAGCGTAATGCTGCCAACGATGCTCTGGAGGTTGTTCGCGACGGTGTGTCAAAGAGCAATGCCAGTGCAAGTTCTACTCTTATACGCAGCACCATCGCGGGTATCATCCTCGACATCCCTGTAAAGGTTGGTAACACGGTCATTCTCAGCAACACATTCAACGATGGTACCACCATTGCCACACTGGCAAACATGAACGACCTTATTTTCCGTGGCAATATCGACGAGACCGAGGTGGGCCAACTCGCCATTGGTGTTCCTATGAAGATCACCATCGGTGCTTTGCAGGATGTGGAACTGAATGCTGCTCTTGAATACATCTCACCAAAGGCTGTCGAGACTAATGGTGCCAACCAGTTCGAGATAAAGGCTGCTATCGCTGTCAACGGCGAGAAGAACCTGCGTGCTGGATATAGTGCCAATGCTGAAATCGAACTGAAGAGTGTGAAGAATGTACTCACCATTCCTGAGAGTGCCATCGAATTCAGTGGCGACAGCACTTTTGTTTATATAGTAAAAGGTACGGGCGAGGCTAAGACCTACGACCGCAAACCGGTTACCGTTGGTTTGAGCGACGGTGTGAACATCGAGGTGATGAAGGGTCTCAGCAAGGACGACAAGGTGCGTGGTCCACAAATCATAGCCGACATCAACAATCAGTAAATTGAAAATTGTAATTGCAATTATGAAAAAAGCAATAATAATATGTCTCTGTGGCATCATGGGCATTGCTGAATCTCATGCTCAGCAGTGGGATTTGCAGCAGTGTATCGACTATGCCATTGGGCACAACATAGCACTGAAACAGCGTGAAAACCAGTGCAAGCAGACCGAATTGCAACTGTCAACAGCCAAAAACTCCCGTCTGCCTGACCTGAATGCTGGTGCTTCAGAGAGTTTTTCGTTCGGTCGTGGTCTTACAAGAGATAACACTTACTCCAATACTAACACCAACAGTACTGGTTTCAACCTCTCTACATCTGTGCCAATCCTCACTGGCAACCGTATTCCTAACACCATCAAGGCTACGGAACTGAATCTGCAGGCTACTACTGCCGATTTGGAGAAGGCTCGCGAGGATATCAGTGTGCAGGTGGCACAGCAATATATCCAGATTATCTACGATATGGAGATTATTGGAGTAACCAACCGACAGATTGCCATCGACTCTTTGCAGTGCGAACGCCTCGCAGAGATGATGAAGAATGGTAAGGCGAGTCTTGCCGAACTGTCACAGCAGCAGGCTGCATTGGCACAGAGCCGACTGAATGCCACACAGGCTGACAACCAATATCACCTTGACATTCTGTCACTGACACAGCTCCTCGAACTGCCATCGCCTGAGGGTTTCTCAATCGTGATGCCGACGGTCGATGGAGGCAATATCGAACGTGTAATTCCTTCGCCAGACCTTATCTTTTCTGAGGCAGTGAACATCAAACCATCGGTTGCTGCCGAGCAGTTACGCCTGAAGGCTTCCGAAAAGAGCATCCTCATTGCCAAGTCGGCACTCTATCCTTCACTCTCGTTGTCAGCGGGTTTGGGCTCTGCTTATTACAACTCGTCGGGCTATCACGCTGATGGTTTCATGGATCAGATGCGTCATAACTTCAGCCAGAACATTGGTATTTCGCTCAATGTACCTATTTTCAACCGTTTCTCAACACGAAATCAGGTTCGTTCGGCACAGATTGACCGCGACAATCAGCAACTGGCGCTCGACAATGTGAAGAAAGCCTTGTACAAGGAAATACAGCAGGTTCATTACAACACCATTGCTGCGAGTGCCAAATACAAGAGCAGTCAGCAAGCAGAGAAGAGCAGTCAGGATGCTTTCAACCTGATGCAGGCTAAATACGAGGCTGGCAAGGCGAACATCACGGAGTTCAACGAGGCAAAAAACAGTCTTATGAGAGCTCAGAGCGACCTTGCGCAAGCTCGCTACGAACTTGTTTATCAGTATGCCCTTGTGAACTTCTACCAAGGCAAAGGCATGGCATTCGAATAGTCCTGATCACCTCTACCGCCCCATCCGTGAGGTACAAGGATAGCGAATTCTTTTTACATTACCTATACAATTAATGAATAATTAATGTTAGATTAATGG
>JAUNIK010000077.1 GCA_030523505.1 Prevotellaceae bacterium
TTGCATACAAGGATTTTGAAGCGCTCATAGCAGCAAGCCAACAGGCTCGACATAATCGCAAGGGGTTTTTATTGTTTTTGTTCAATCACCTTTGCGCCAAAAGGGATATCATTTCCTAGAAAGCATCAGTTTTTCATGCGAGTGAGCACACTTCGGAGCGAAGGTTTTTCTCGCACGATTCACGAAGGTAGTCGATCATCAGCGAGAGGGCTTGCTTTGTGGCATTCTTAAGATTCTTCGCCCTACCCTCGTCTTTCGTAAGACGGAAAGTACGAACATCATCCTTCGAGCCATAACCAATCCATATCGTACCCACTGGTATCTCCTCGCTACCGCCGCCCGGACCAGCACAGCCGGTGATGGAGATCGCATAATCGGTGTTGAGTTTCGCCATCACACCGAGGCACATCTCACGCGCCACCTCAGAAGAGACAACATTATATGTTGCTATCGTCTCGGGATTAACACCCAACTGCTGTTCCTTCACCTCGTTGCAGTAAGAAACGATGCCACCTTTGAAATAGTCGGAAGAACCACTGGTTGCAACAATAGCCGCCGCGATGCCTCCTCCGGTGCAACTCTCGGCAGTAGCAAGAGTACGTCCTGTGCCATAAAGGAGACCATGAAGTTCCTGTGAAAGAGATTCTATTGATTTCATAATTCTACGCTTTTATTATAGCGATTATATTCTTTTTTATGATGAAAAATGGATTAACAAAAACCGAAATATACCCCTTTAAGAAGATGGGTGCCTAACAGCACCTGATGCTACACTTCCACTTTGTGCTTACAAGAGCCAGCTCTTAACGCCCAAACTGAAAGTATATCATCACTTTCTTACAGAAAGCTATCATCTTCTTAAAGGCGATAAACCAGCTCGTTTCACTCGCGATAAACAAAGCTACGCACGGAGAACCCACTGAGAGGACTGGAGCACGGAGATCGCTTACGCGGACGAGGGTATCCGGAGGGCTGTTTATTTTCGGTTTATCGCCTTGCGGTTATGTCGAGTGGTGAGTAGCACCACGCTGATGTGGGTGGTTCAAAATATCTGGATGCTTGCATACAAGGATTTTGAAGCGCTCATAGCAGCAAGCCTACAGGCTCGACATAATCGCAAGGGGTTTTTATTGTTTTTGTTCAATCAATAACCTTTGCACCGGAAGGTATATCGCTTTCCTATTTGAATGTAACCTTCGAGAATGCTGGGGCGTCAACGGGGCAGACATCACCGTCGAGGAACTTGTAATAGCCTGTGATGCCGATCATCGCAGCATTGTCAGTGGTATAACTGAACTTCGGGATGTATATTGTCCATCCCCAGCGCTTCGCTGCATCGTGGAAGGCATTACGCAAACCATTGTTGGCCGAAACACCTCCTGCCACAGCCACATGCTTGATGCCGGTCTGCTTCACAGCGAGCTTGAGCTTCTTCATGAGGATATCCACGATGGTGAACTCCAATGATGCTGCAATATCTTCCTTGTGATTCTCGATGAAGTCTGGTTCCTGCTCCACCCACTTGCGAAGGTTATAAAGGAACGAGGTCTTCAGTCCTGAGAAACTGTAGTCGAGACCAGGAATCTGCGGTTCGGCAAACTTATACGCCTTTGGATTACCCTTACGTGCAAGACGGTCGATGATAGGACCACCCGGATAGCCGAGTCCCATGACCTTTGAACATTTGTCGATAGCCTCACCGGCAGCGTCGTCGATGGTCTGGCCGAGCACTTCCATGTCATTGTATGCGTTGACCTTCACTATCTGCGAGTTACCACCAGATACCAACAGACAGAGGAACGGGAATGGTGGTTGTGAACTATCGTCCTCGCTTTCCTTGATGAAATGTGCCATCACATGACCTTGCAGATGGTTCACATCAATCATCGGGATGCCCAACGACAGGGCGAGTCCCTTGGTGAAGCTGACACCTACGAGCAATGAGCCCATAAGACCAGGTCCTCGGGTGAAGGCTATGGCAGAGAGCTGTTCCTTGGTGATACCGGCACGTTTCAATGCCTGGTCAACGACAGGGAGGATATTCTGCTGATGAGCGCGTGACGCCAACTCTGGCACTACTCCACCGTAAGCCATGTGCACATCCTGCGACGCAGTGACATTGCTCAGAAGGATACCATCACGCAGTACCGCAGCAGAAGTGTCATCGCATGAGGATTCGATGGCCAGGATAAAGACCGCCTTCGGCCCACCAGCCCCTATCCCCTCGCCCTCCGGGCTCTTCCCTTCCCCCCTAATTGGGAAGGGAGTAGATACATTTGTTGTATTGTTATTTATATCCATTATATTCTAATTATTATTTTCTATACCCTCAAAGACATTTCACTCCCCTTGCCCCGAGCGGGGCGCTCGGCTCTGCCGCTTCGCTCGACGAAGGAGGGCAGAAGAAAGGGGGCGGGGGAAAGGGGCCTAATACGTCAGTATTTCCACTCCTTCTTCCGTCATCACGAGGGTATGCTCCCACTGTGCTGATGGTTCCTCATCCCAAGAGATGACTTCCCATCCGTATGGATCCTCGTCATCGATGAATACCTTATATGAACCGATATTGATCATTGGTTCGATGGTGAATGTCATGCCCGGAACGAGCAACATACCTGTACCCTTATGACCATAGTGGTTGACATCTGGCTCCTCGTGGAACTTCAGACCGACACCATGACCAGCCAAGTCGCGCACCACACCATAACCGTATTTCTTTGCGTGCTTCTCGATAGCATGACCGATGTCGCCCACGAAAGAATATGGCTTTGCTGCCTCCATGCCAATCTCCAGACACTCCTTTGCCACACGCACGAGCTGTTCCTTCTCAGGAGTTGTCTTTCCAAGGATGAACATACGCGATGCATCGGCATAGTAGCCGTCGAGGATTGTGGTGAAGTCCACATTCACGATGTCACCTTCCTGAAGCACATCCTCCTCCTTTGGTATTCCGTGGCACACCACCTCATTGATACTTGTGCACACCGACTTTGGGAATCCCTCATAGCCCAAGCAGGCAGGGATACCGCCGAGAGTCTTGCAGACATCCATACAGATATCATCAATCTCCTGCGTGTTCATTCCCACATGAATCTCCTTTGCAACAGCATCGAGAACAGCTGTGTTCACCTTTCCTGCACGACGAATACCCTCGATCTGTTCAGGGGTCTTTATGAGATCACGTGTTGGGACAAGTTTGCCCTTGTTCTCCCAATACATTATTTTTTTGTCCATCTCAGTGATCTGTCCTGGGATGCAATGCCAACGTTTTTTCTTTCCAAATGCCATAATTTATTAGCAACCTTACACCTTATTATATTATTATATAGTTATCAAGACAATTATACTCTATTTACATATCGCATTTTTTTTCTGTCAAGAATTTGAGAATTTGAGAATTTTTCTATTCAGCGTTAGTTTTTCCATCCGGATGGCAATCTAAAATTCTCAGAGAATTCAAAGAATTATTTCCTATACAAGAGAAGAACAAAATTCTCTAATTCTCTAATTCTTGAAAAAAATAAGAGCCGACTCTGTGCCTGATTGTACTTGAGCATATTCAATTGAACAATTCCAACCTATTCTTCCTTGCCTCTGCTATCGGAAGGACATTGTCCTTCTTCTGCTTATACTCCTCACGAAGGAGTGCATATCGCTGTTGGAGTTCTTCTGCCATGCGGCTTCTCTCCTCCGGATTCAGCAGTTTCTGCGAAACAACCGCGTTCTGTGCAGCATCCTTCGACCAGATTACCATTCCGCGATATTCTGGTGCTATCTTCAATGAAGCATGCAACTCCGATGTTGTAGCACCGCCGATTATCACCGGTATATCCAGATTCGCTTGCTGCATCTGCTTCACCACAGTCACCATCTCATCGAGCGACGGAGTTATCAGTCCACTCAAGCATATCATATCTGCCTTCTCACGGATGGCGGTCTCCACAATCTGCTCTGGTGGCACCATCACTCCGAGGTCGATTATCTCGAAGTTGTTGCATGCCATAACAACAGCAACGATATTCTTACCGATATCATGCACATCACCCTTGACGGTAGCAATGACCACCTTACCGGCTTTTGCCGACTCACCCGCGTTCTGCGACTCAATATATGGCTGCAGAATCTGCACTGCCTGTTTCATTGTTCGGGCAGTCTTCACCACCTGCGGAAGGAACATCTTTCCTTCGCCGAAGAGCCTACCGACCTGGTTCATGCCGTCCATGAGCGGTCCTTCGATAACATCCACAGCACGAGGATATTTCTGCAGAGCCTCCTCTATATCAGTTTCGAGATAAGTGCCGATACCTTTGCGGAGAGCGTATGCAAGACGCTCATCTACCGATTCTTTGCGCCATGTCTCTTCTGTCTGGACAGTCACCGCCCCACCCTTTGCCGCTTCTGCCTGGGCTTTCAACTGCTGAGCGAGTTCAATGAGTTCCTCGGCAGCCCCCTTGCGACGGTTGAGGACAACATCCTCAATCAGCGTGAGCTGTTCCTGAGGGATGTCAGAATATGTTACCTTCGTTGCCGGATTGACAATACCGAAATCCATTCCCGCCTTCATGGCGTGATACAGGAACACGGCATGCATCGCCTCACGGATGTAGTTGTTGCCACGGAACGAGAAACTGAGGTTGCTCACTCCTCCACTCACATGAGCACCCGGACAGTTCTTGGTTATCCATTCGGTGGCTCTGATGAAGTCGATGGCATAACTGTCGTGCTCGTCGATACCTGTTGCAATGGAGAGGATATTCGGGTCGAAGATGATATCCAGCGGATTCATGCCCACCACCTCTGTGAGTATCCTATACGCACGACCAGCAATCTCTATTCTTCGGTCATAGGTTGTGGCCTGTCCCTGTTCGTCGAAACACATCACTACCACTGCAGCGCCGAATCGCTTCAGCACCTTGGCGTGCTCAATGAAACGCTCTTCGCCTTCCTTGAGGGATATGGAGTTGACGATACATTTTCCCTGTACGCATTTCAGTGCTGCCTCAATGACATCCCATTTCGAGGAGTCGATCATCAGTGGCACTGTGGCAATATCAGGTTCGGCGGCTATGAGGTTGACGAACCGCTCCATCTCTGCCTTTGCATCGAGGAGTCCGTCGTCCATATTTATGTCAATGACGAGAGCACCGTCAGCCACTTGCTTACGGGCAATATCCAATGCCTCGTCGTAGTTTTTCTCGTTTATCAGTCGCAGGAACTTCCTACTTCCTGCTACATTACAACGCTCACCCACATTGGTGAATGTTGGTTTTCCGTCGGTATCCTCCAACGGAGTGAAACTCTCCAGTCCTGCGAGATGCAACTGACGGTAGCGAGGGCGTGGCACACGCGGTGTCTTTCCCTCAACGAGTCTTGCATAGGCAGCAATAAACGATTCGTCGGTGCCGCAGCATCCGCCAATGATGTTCACCATGCCCGAATCAATGATATCGGCTATTGCTGGCAGCATCGACTCGGCTGTTTCGTTATACTGACCAAGTTCGTTTGGCAGTCCGGCATTTGGATGGGCACTAACGAAATACGGAGCCCTGCTCGACAGTTGCTGAAGGAACGGTTTCATCTCGCGTGCTCCGAAACCGCAGTTCAGACCAACCGAGAAGATATCGTATGATGATACAGTCGAGAGGAAAGCTTCGAGAGTCTGTCCGGAGAGTGTTCTTCCGGCAAGATCGCTTACGGTGACACTAAGCATTATAGGGCACTCAACCTTCTCGCCACGTTTTTCCGACAATGCCGCAATCTCATGCTGTGCGGCGTCAATCGCTGCTTTGCAGTTCAATGTGTCGAAGATTGTCTCTATGAGAATGGCGTCAACACCGCCGTCGAGCAATCCACGAATCTGTTCGCTGTAAGCCTCGAAGAGTGCATCGTATGTGATATCGCGGGCGGCTGGATCATTGACATCAGGCGACATTGAGGCTGTCTTGTTCGTAGGACCCACATCGCCGAGGACGAATCGCGGTTTCTGTTCTGTGGAGAACTCATCGGCACATTCTCTTGCGAGTTTTGCACCAGCGAGGGCGAGGTCATAGCATTGTTTCTCGAGACCATAATCGGCTTGCGAGATACGCTGCGATGAGAAGGTGTTGGTGGTGATGAGATCAGCTCCGGCAGCGAGATATTTCCAGTGTATATCACGTACAATATCGGGATTCTTCAGGTTCAACTCGTCAGTGTTACCTGTAGCAATCCCGTAACGGCTCACCATAGTGCCCATAGCACCATCGAGAACCAATATGCGCTGTTTCACAGCCTCTTTCAAACCACCCTGAAGGGAGGCTTTTTGAATATCTTCTATATTCCTCATTTTTCATTCTCCCGCTATCGCCATCATTTTTGCTATCGCTCCTCCCCCGGATGGGTTCCACCTCTCCTTGGGAGAGGGGGTTAGGGGGTGAGGCTTTTAGAAATTTTTTCTTACTCTATCCATCTCGCGGCGATCCTCTTTTTCTTTCAGCGTCTGACGCTTGTCATACTGTTTCTTACCACGGCAGAGTGCGATGTCCACCTTCGCACGACCGTTCTGGTCGATGAACACGAGTGTTGGCACGATGGTATATCCCGGTGCTTTGCACGCCTCCTGGAGGTTGCGAATCTCACGACGGTTGAGCAACAGTTTACGGTCGCGCTTCATCTCGTGGTTGGCATACGAACCATAGAAATAAGGCGAGATGCTCATGCCCTTCACCCATATCTCGTTGTTATGGATATAGCAATAGGTGTCCACGAGCGATGCCTTGCCCAGACGGATGGATTTTATCTCCGTTCCGGTGAGCACGATACCTGCCGTGTACTCGTCAACAAAGAAGTACTCGAACGAAGCCTTCTTGTTCTTTATCTGTACGGGACTCTTCTTGCGGAGTTCCAGTTCTATCTTGTTCATGAAGAAGTGAAAAGTTAAAAGTGAAAAGTTCTTTGTGATGAAACTATTCCACAATTGTTACGAACTTATCGAGATTGTCGTCAAGATAGCATGCCACCATGTTGGTGAACTGCTCTTCGCTCACTACGAACTCATCATCGTAGTCGTCGAATTCAGGACATTTCTCGAAGATTGCCATGAACTCATCGTCGGTCATATCCTGTTCTATCATCTCGTGGTATTTTGTATAGAACTTATGACTGCGTGAGATAAGCTGCGACAGTCCAATCACGCCCCACTCCTTCATCGCTCTACCGAACGGATTCTTGTAGATGAACGCTCCGTAGCCGTTGTGGATAAGTTGTACGAAACCGCCCTCCATCACCTCGTCGCGGAGAATCTTGTATGCAAGGAGTGTTATCTGGTCGGCATTGAGTTGCGACATTGTCTCAGCCGTCAGTTCACCGCCGATAGCATCATCGATGGCATCAACCACAGCATCAACAAACGCATCCATACCCTCCTGCGCCGCCGCAGCAAGCACTGCATCCTGTATCTTTACTTCAATCATTTATCTTGTTTCTTATCGCTTTATTATTTCCCGTTATCGCCATCGCTAACACTCTTCTCCCACTCTTCCCATTCTTTCATTGCCTCCTGCCAGTTTCCTTCATTAGCATCAGCATTCGCCTCTGCTTCTGCCTGACGGGCCGCCTCATCGCGGGCTTTGTCGCGGGCACGCTTTTCTTTCATTGCAGCGATAGTAGCATCATCGAGAATCTGTATGGCGCCACGCTGGATTGCCTCTTGCAACTCCTTGTCGCCAAAAGCCTTGCCCTGCTCGTTGAAGTCGGAGATATTGAATTCGAAGTTCACACGCAACTGATGACGAATCTCCTTCTGCTGGAAACGTGTACCAGCGCATTTCTTACGAAGGAGCATCGCAATGATGTCAATCTCATGCTGAGAGTATTTGTTTCTTCCCATCTACCCTCCTCCTTATTTCAACTGATGCATCTTGCAATGACCGCACTGCATCTCAGGCTGAGCCTTGTGAGCACATTCCTTACCCTCAGCGTGATGACCGCAGCACTCGTGCTTAGGAGCGTGAGCCATGAAGAACTCCATCACTTTCTCCTTGGAATATCCCTGACCTTCCTCGAGGCAAGCCGACTCGTAAACGCCTTCCAACTTACCTTCAGCATCGATGACAACGAAGAAAGGATAGCCCAGTTTTGGATTACCGAAGAATTCGAAAGCCTTCTCGTTCTTGTTCTTTGGTGAGAAGTTCACATGGATATACTCATAATTGGCATCAACAACAGCCTTCACGTCTTCGTCGGTAGTGATGAAATCGGCGAACCACAAGCACCACTTGCACCAGTTACCGCCAACCTGACACATCACCATCTTACCTTCAGCCTTCGCCTTTGCCACAGCGTCGGCAATCTGCTTCATGCCGTCGAGCGACTCGTCGTAAGGTTTTGCCAGTTCGCTCATTGGTTTTGGAGCCTTCTTTACAGCTGTTTCCTGAGCGTTAGCACACATAAAAAGGGCTGCGAACAACCCGAGGACAAATATTCTTTTCATAATAGTATCTTTTATCGTTTGCACTTGAAGATACAAAATTAGGCTTTTTTTTTGTAAAACAAAAACCTCCAGCCATAATTCTTCATAAAAACCACGATTTTATGGCTTAAGGCAGAAAATGAAGAGAAAACCTTATATTATTCTGTACTATCAAAAAATCGCAACAAAAAGCCCTCCTCGGAGAATAATCCGAAGAGGGCATATTGCTTGCCTTAAAAAGGCTGTTGTTCTTACTTATTCAAAGCGAGGTCAACGTTTACAGCGCATGCTACTGAGCAACCTACCATTGGGTTGTTACCAATACCGAGGAAGCCCATCATCTCTACGTGTGCAGGTACTGATGAAGAACCAGCGAACTGTGCGTCAGAGTGCATACGACCGAGGGTATCTGTCATACCGTAAGAAGCAGGACCTGCAGCCATGTTATCTGGGTGCAATGTACGACCTGTACCACCACCTGAAGCTACTGAGAAGTATGGCTTACCAGCGCGTGTACGCTCCTTCTTGTATGTACCAGCTGTTGGATGTTGGAAACGAGTTGGGTTTGTTGAGTTACCTGTGATAGAAACATCAACATCCTCGTGCCACATGATTGCAACACCCTCACGAACATCGTCAGCACCGTAGCAGTTTACTGCTGCACGTGGACCGTTTGAGTAAGGAGTCTTCTTTACAATCTCGAGCTCACCTGTGAAGTAGTCGAACTGTGTCTGTACGTATGTGAAACCGTTGATACGGCTGATGATCATAGCAGCATCCTTGCCAAGACCGTTGAGGATACAACGGAGTGGCTTGTCAGCAGGTCTTGACTTGTTAGCCATCTGAGCAATCTTGATAGCACCCTCAGCAGCTGCGAATGACTCGTGACCAGCGAGGAATGCGAAACACTTTGTCTCTGGCTCGAGAA
>JAUNIK010000078.1 GCA_030523505.1 Prevotellaceae bacterium
TCCGTCAGTATAAGCGCATCCAGATGTTCGTCCATGCAAATGCCATGGAACCAAACACCACCAACCTCGAGAACAACCAGTTGTCGTTGTTTGTGCGCTTCGGTTCCGACTATAAGAGCAACTACTACGAATATGAGATTCCGCTTACCCTTACAGCACCAGGCCGTTACGACCAGTACTCATTGCAGGGCTGTCGTGCAGTATGGCCAGAGGAGAATATGATGGATGTGGCACTCTCGATATTCACCGACCTGAAGAAGAACCGTAACAAGCAGAAGGCTGTTGGTGCGGCTTCATATAACCAGCTTTATTCTGAATACGACGAGGATCATCCTAACAATCGCGTGTCGATTATGGGTAACCCAACCCTCGGTGAGGTAAAGACAATGATTATCGGTGTGCGCAACAAGGCAGGTGAGGTGAAGAGCGGTGAGATCTGGGTCAACGAGCTCCGACTCCTCGAATACGATAACTCCGGCGGTTGGGCAGCACAGGGCAATTTCAATGTGCAACTCTCAGACTTCGGTACAGTCAATGCTCAGGGCCGATATATGTCAGAGGGATTCGGTGGATTGGAAGACGGTGTGGCACAGCGTTCAAAGGACAACCGTGGCTCATATTCCGTAACGACATCGCTCGAACTCGGTAAGTTCTTCCCAGAGAAAGCGAAGGTTTCGGCACCACTTTATTATTCTATCTCAAAAGAGGAGAAGAGTCCAAAGTACAACCCTCTTGATACCGATATGCGCCTCTCGGATGCCCTCGATGCAGCCGATGAACACGAGCGTGACTCTATCGAGAGCATTGCTGTGACAAAGACTCTCAATACCAACTTCTCGCTATCGAATGTGCGTGTGGGCATCGCCAACAAGAAGCACCCTACACCTATCGATCCAGCAAACTTCTCACTCTCGTATAGTCATTCCCACAAGCACTCATCAGGCGAGACTACAATCTTTGAGAATGAAGACACATGGCGAGGAAACCTTGACTATTCGTGGACACCTGTATATAAGGCGTTCGAACCATTCAAGAAGTTGAAATCGAAGAGCAAGTGGCTCGATATGGCAAAGCAGTTGACGCTGAACTATATGCCACAGAACATCACCTTCGGTTCGGACATCAACCGCAGTTACTACGAGTTGCAAGAACGCGACTTGGAGAGTCTGGAGAATTCAAGTCTGCCGCTCACTTTCTCGGAGCAGTTCCTTTGGAACCGTGACTTCTCTATCCGTTGGGATTTCACAAAGAATATCCACATGAACTTCAGCAGTGCCACCCACGCTGAGATTGAAGAGCCATACACCCCAGTCAACAAAGACCTCTATGCCGATCACTACGAGGCATGGAAAGACTCAGTGTGGACAAGTATCAAGAACCTCGGTACTCCGCTCGACTATACCCAGAGCTTCTCGCTCACCGTACAGTCGCCACTGGATAAGTTGCCTGTTTTCGACTGGACAAAGCTTGACGGTTCGTATCGTTCGAACTACACATGGGTTCGCGGTTCGGCACTTGAAAACGGTACAACCCTCGGAAATAATATCACCAACAACCGTGATATGTCGCTCAATGGAACCTTCAACCTTGAACGACTCTACAACCATGTGCCATTCCTCAAAGCCGTTAACGATCGTTTCAACAAAGACAATCGTAAGGCGGTGAAGAAACCGGCTCCGAAGAAGCCAACCCCACCAAAGACTGGTGACAAGGATAAGGACAAGGCGGAAGCCGATGCTCAGGCACAGAAGAACAACCTTCCTACCAACAAGAAGGGCTTCGAGAAAGAGATAACCCTGATGCCGGATACCGTTATCTCTGTCGGTCACTCGCGTAAGTCAAAGCGACTCATCGTGTCAGCAAAGACCGAAGACGGAAAGGTGTTCCCTATTAAATATAAGGTGAAGGACGACAACACCATCAACATCATCAGTAAGGTGGATTCTGCCACCAAGGTGAAGGTATCCGTCATTGCCAAGGAACCACTCGACGACAAACCTTGGTATAAGGCATTGCAGACCACATCACGAATGTTGATGCTCGTACGCAGTGTGGGCTTCACATATCACAACAAACAGGCGATGGCTCTGTCGGGCTTTATGCCGATGGCCGGTGATGCCTTCGGACAGAAGGGTAGTGACGGTCTGCTCGCACCAGGCTTGGGCTTTGCATTTGGATTGGAAGGCGAGGAGTTCCTCGATAAGGCTCGTGAGCACGAATGGCTGCTGTTCAATGACTCTGTTGCTACTCCTGCCACAATCAGCAAGACCGAGGATTTGCAGTTGAAGATGACACTCGAACCTTGGAAGAACTTCAAGGTTGACCTCAATGCTTCGCGTTCTCGTACTCGTGCGAAGAGCATCCAGTATATGTATGAGGGAATGCCGACTACACAGACTGGTACATTCACTATGACCACCATCTCTATCGGTACAGCCTTCGAGAGCAGTGGCAATGCCAACAACGGTTATCACAACCGCTCGTTCGAGCGATTCTGCCTCTCGTTGCCGCAGTATCGTGACCGTGTGGAGCGTCTCTATGCAGGAAGTGTCTATCCAAAGGGAACAGCACTTGCCGGCGAAACATACAACCCAGAGAATGGAGCCGTGAATGAATACTCGGCTGATGTGCTTATTCCTGCATTCCTGAACACCTATACCGGAATGAAGGGCGGTGGGTTGGATATCTTCCCGTCGTTAGCAAAACTGTTGCCTAACTGGAATGTGAAGTTCTCGGGATTCTCGAAACTGCCTTGGTTCAGAGACCACTTCAAGTCGGTAAACCTCAACCACTCTTACAAGAGCATCTATGCGGTAGGTTCATACAGTTCGTTCAGCACATTCCACGAGTATATGAACGGTCTTGGCTTCATCACTGACGCTACGACAAGTATGCCTGTGCCAAACTCGATGTATAATATCTCTACTGTGTCAATCAACGAGGCATTCTCACCACTTCTCGGTTTGGATTTCACCTTCCTCAACAACATGACATTGAAGGCAGAGTATAAAACTACTCGAGTGCTCACCCTTTCAACCACATCGGTTCAGCTCAATGAGGCATCATCACACGACTGGGTTATCGGATGGGGCTATAAGTGGCAGAACTTCAAGCTCTTCGGAGGCAAGAACCACCGTGCAGTGAAGTCGAACAAGAAGGATAATAAGGAAGATGGCGAAGGCAAGCAAAACAACAACCGCCAGAATCAGAACAATAAGAACAATAACAATGCGAAGGGACAGATCAACCACGACCTCAATTTGCGTTGCGACCTCTCTTATCGTCAGCAGGCTGCTATCAGTCGTGATATTGCTTCAATGACATCATCGGCAAGTAGCGGAAATACTGCGTTCAAGGTTAGTTTTACAGCCGACTACACCCTGTCGAAGTTGGTTACTATGAGCTTCTACTACAACATGCAGAAGAACATCCCTCTGCTTTCTTCAAGCTCATATCCAACAACTACCCAGGACTTCGGCCTCTCGCTTAAATTCTCTCTCAAGCGATAATTATGTTTTAGACAGAATGACATAATGACAAAAATAGCCCTAAATTATGGCAAAATAAAATAATGTCTTTATGTCATTCTTGCTCCTCTGCGCTACGCAAGCGTCTCCTTCGTCGCCGAGCGCTGTCTAAAAAAAGAAAACTATTCGCAGATGGCGCGGCAAACTTGATCCTGGAATGCGTGAGCCTTTGAGTTCGACATCACACCCTGATTGATGATGCAGAACGCCAACATGTGGCCGTCAGGTGATGTGGCATATCCGGCAAGCGATGATATTCCGGTAAGGGTGCCCGTCTTCGCCCGTACATTATCTAATACAGGGGCATTCTTCATACGTTTTCTCAACGTACCATCAACACCGGCACTCGGAAGCGACTGGCATAATTCACCAAAAATCTTTTTGTTGTTGTAAGCATATTTTAGCATCAGCACCTCCGCTTCAGGTGTGATGTAGTTATAGAGCGATAATCCCGAACCATCGGCAAGTTTATAGCTGTCGCTGCTGACTCCAGCTTTGCTGAGCACCTGTCGCTCCACAGCCTGTGCGTTCTTAGCGGTAGCAGTGGCATTGTTCTTTCCTCCAATCTGATACAACATCGATTCAGCATAAAGATTGTCGCTATCTTTCATCATCTTATGGAGCACTGTCGATAGTTCGGCATAACGGTCGGAGAGCAACTCTGCGCCCTTCGGAACCCTACCGATAGAATCGCCACCGAGCACAACTATACCTTGTTCGGAAAGTCGCTTGCGAAGGGCAGAGAGCATATTGTCGCCACGCTTATAGAGCAATGGAGTGAGCACTGGGTTCTTGTCATCCCAGCACCATCCCTCGCCCAGCATCTTGTCGTCTTTGAACGAACGGTCGGCTACGAGGCATCCACGTATTGTGTCGATATGCAATTTGCTCACACCCTCAACGAAACAGTCGAGATCGTAGGTCGAGAATGTAGGATTCATGGTGCTATAAACATACAGGTTGCCATGAAGCGAAGTCGAGTCGCATTCGCCCGAAGCATATAGTTTTGACTCGTAGCGATAATGAGCACCGAGATGGTCGAGTGCAGTGATGGCTGTTATCACCTTCATCGTCGATGCAGGGCGCATCAGTTGACGGTGGTTCTTTGCATAGATAAGCGAGTCGGCATCAAGGTCATATACCATCAGTCCAACCTGTGAACGCTCGAACATCGGATTTTTGAGCAGCGAGTCGAGGCGAATCTGTGCGCGGAGAGGGTAGGGGATATCCTTTGCAATGCTGTCGAGGGCAAGCGAGTCGGTGTCCGATACAATGGAGTCGGTGATTGACTGAACACTGTCGGTCAGTACGACCGTAGCCACAGTGTCGGGCTGAGTCGCAGGTTCGACCACCTTTGATGCAACAGACTTCTTTGACTTCTTCGATTTAACTTTATGGTTGCTCTGGGCAAAAACACTTGCCGCAATACAGAGGAGTGATATGATGTAAATATAGGTTCTACGTGTCATATTGCAAAGTTACAAATTTTTTCCCACTTTTGCGACTTTCTGCCCCAAACGAGGCGTTTATTTGTGCTCATTTGCGTATTGTTGTGCACAATGGTGGCTTTATTGTGCAGTTTTTGGGCGGTGTTCTTGCACATGTTGCAAAAAAGTTGTACCTTTGCGAGGTTATTTGAAAAATAACAGGCGTTTTTCAACGCCATCGGTTATAAAGCCGGTATGAAATTGGTAATAACAATTCAAATTAGAATAATATGAGTTTAAAAATTGTAGTACTTGCAAAGCAAGTGCCAGACACAAGAAATGTGGGTCCTGATGCTATGACTCCAGAAGGCACAATCAACCGTGCCGCTCTGCCAGCCGTATTCAACCCAGAGGACCTCAATGCTTTGGAGCAGGCTCTTCGTTTGAAGGATCAGTTCCCAGGTTCAACCATCTCTGTTGTGACAATGGGTCTTCCAAAGTCGGCAGAGGTTATCCGTGAGTCGCTCTATCGTGGTGCTGACGAAGGTTTCGTAGTAACCGACCGCCCACTTGGTGGTGCCGACACCTTGGCAACAAGTTATACACTTGCACAGGCTATCAAAAAGATAGGTGATTATGACATTATCCTCGGTGGTCGTCAGGCTATCGATGGTGATACCGCACAGGTAGGTCCACAGATTGCTGAGAAACTCGGTCTTACACAGGTGACATACGCTGAGGAGATTATCTCTCTCGACGAGGCTGCTCGCAAGGTTGTCATCAAGCGTCATATCGATGGTGGTGTTGAGACTGTTGAGGCTCCACTTCCACTCGTAGTAACTGTCAATGGTAGTGCAGCACCTTGCCGTCCACGCAATGTGAAGCGCATCATGAAGTATAAGAATGCCACAGTAAAGGCTGAGCGTCCTGCTGATGCTCCTGCTCCAGAGAAGGCATATCTCGACATCACTCAGTGGGGTGCTGCTGATATTGATGCTGATCCAGCACAGATTGGTAAGGCTGGTTCTCCAACAAACGTAAAGGCTGTTGTGAATATCGTGTTCAAGGCAAAGGAGTCAAAGACTCTCACAGGCTCTGACGAAGATATCGAGAACCTGATTGTGGAAATGTTGAATGATAAACTTATTGGCTAATGAATAACGTTTTTGTATATTGTGAAATTGAGGGAACAACCGTTAAAGAGGTTTCCCTCGAACTTCTGACAAAGGGTCGCAAGTTGGCCAATACCCTTGGTGTTCAGTTGGAGTGTATCATCGCTGGTTCAGGTCTTGACGGCGTTGAGGCACAGGTAATAAAGTATGGTGTTGACAAGGTTCATGTTTTCGATGCAGAAGGCTTGTTCCCTTACACATCAAACCCTCATACAGCACTCGTTGTAAACCTCTTCAAGGAGGAGCAGCCACAGATCTGCTTGATGGGTGCTACAGTAATCGGTCGTGACCTCGGTCCACGCGTATCTTCTGCTCTCCACAGCGGTCTTACTGCCGACTGTACCGAGCTCGAGATTGGCGACTTCGATATGAAGAAGAATGTTGGTGGCGAGATTAAGACTTTCCACTACGAGCAGCAGCTCTATCAGATTCGTCCTGCTTTCGGTGGTAACATCGTTGCTACCATCGTAAACCCTGACCACCGTCCACAGATGGCTACCGTTCGTGAGGGTGTCATGAAGAAGGAGGTTCTCGATGAGGCTTACAAGGCAGAGGTTGTTCGCCATGATGTTGCAAAGTATGTTCCTGAGACAGAGTATGTAGTAAAGGTGCTCGAGCGTCACGTAGAGGCTGCAAAGCATAACCTCAAGGGTGCTTCAATTGTTGTGGCTGGTGGTTATGGTGTTGGTTCTAAGGAAGGGTTCGACCAGCTCTTCGAACTCGCAAAGGAACTCCACGCAGAGGTTGGTGCTTCTCGTGCTGCTGTCGATGCAGGTTGGGTTGACCACGACCGTCAGATTGGTCAGACTGGTGTTACCGTTCGTCCAAAGGTTTACTTCGCATTCGGTATCTCTGGCCAGATTCAGCACATCGCAGGTATGCAGGATTCTGGCATCATCGTTGCTGTGAACAACGACCCTAACGCACCAATCAACACCATTGCCGACTACGTTATCACAGGTAATGTAGAAGAGGTAGTGCCAAAGATGATTAAGTATTACAAGAAGAATAATAAGTAAGCCATGGCTAATTTCTATACAGACAACCCGGAGATTAAGTTCCATCTTAATCATCCACTTATGAAGCGTATCGTTGAACTCAAGGAGCGCAACTTCGCTGATAAAGACAATTACGACTACGCTCCTCAGGATTTCGAGGATGCAATGGATAACTACGACAAGGTGCTCGAACTCACAGGCGACATCTGTGCCAACATCATCTGGCCTAATTCTGAGGCTGTTGATGCTGAGGGTCCTCACTGCGAGAACGGTCGTGTTCGCTATGCAAGCAAGACATACGAGAACTATGACGCTACAGTAAAGGCTGGTCTCAATGGTGTGACAATGCCACGTCGTTACGGTGGTCTCAACATGCCAACAGTGCCTTATTCTGCTATCAACGAGATGATTTCGGCTGCTGATGCAGGTTTCGAGAACATCTGGTCATTGCAGGATTGTATCGAGACTCTCTATGAGTTCGGCGATGAGGAGCAGCGTCAGGCATATATCCCACGCGTTTGTGCTGGTGAGACAATGTCAATGGACCTCACTGAGCCAGATGCTGGTTCTGACCTCCAGTCGGTAATGCTCAAGGCTACCTTCGATGAGGAGAACAACTGCTGGCGCTTGAATGGCTGTAAGCGTTTCATCACCAATGGTGACTCTGACATCCACCTTGTTCTTGCTCGTTCTGAGGAAGGCACACGCGATGGTCGTGGTCTTTCAATGTTCATCTACGACAAGCGTGACGGTGGTGTTGATGTTCGTCGTATCGAGAACAAGCTCGGTATCCACGGTTCACCAACATGCGAACTCGTTTACAAGAACGCAAAGGCATACCTCTGTGGTTCACGCAAGCTCGGTCTTATCAAGTACGTCATGGCTCTTATGAATGGTGCTCGTCTTGGTATCGCAGCACAGTCGGTAGGTCTTTCACAGCAGGCTTACAACGAGGCTCTCGCTTATGCAAAGGATCGTAAGCAGTTCGGTAAGGCTATTGTAAACTTCCCTGCTGTTTATGATATGATCTCGCTCATCAAGGCAAAACTCGATGCTGGTCGTTCATTGCTTTATGCAACAAGCCGTTATGTAGATGTTTACAAGGCATTGGAGGATATCGCTCGTGAGCGTAAGCTTACTCCAGAGGAGCGCGCAGAGTGCAAGGAGTTCTCTCGTTTGGCTGATGCTTTCACTCCATTGGCAAAGGGTATCAATTCAGAGTATGCTAACCAGAATACTTACGATTGTATCCAGGTACATGGCGGTTCGGGCTTCATGCTCGAGTATGCTTGCCAGCGTCTCTATCGCGATGCTCGTATCACCTCTATCTATGAGGGTACAACACAGCTCCAGACAGTTGCTGCTATCCGTTACATCACCAATGGCTTCTATTCAAGCGTCATTGCACAGATGGAGCAGGAAGAGACAGCACCAGAGTTTGCTGCACTCCGTGAGCAGGCAAAAGCTATGGCAGAGAAGTTCAACGAGTGTGTTGCCTATGTAAATGCTGCTGAGAACGATGAGTTCAAGGACTTCTGTTCGCGTCATCTCTATGAGATGTGTGCTTCGACAGTGATGACAAACCTCATTGTCAGCGATGCTACAAAGGCTCCTGAGCTCTTCGCTAAGTCAGCACGCGTTTATACACGCTTCGCTATGGCTGAGGTTGAAAAGCACTACAACTTCATCAAGTCTGCAACATCAGAGGACCTCGCTGATTATCGCAAGTAAAAGCCCCTTCCCGACCTCCCCGAGGGGAGGAGCAAGGAATGCCGCTTTTTATAATATAATAAGGTGTAACTCCATCAAGGGGTTGCACCTTTTTTCGTTTATTAGATGGCAATGATATACAATTAGGCATGTTATATTTATCTGTCAAGAATTAGAGAATTAGAGAATTTTCTATTCAGCATGAGTTTTTCCATCCGGATGGCAATTCTAAAATTCTCGAGAATTCAAAGAATTATTTCCTGCATATAAGAAAAATAAAATTCTCTAATTCTCTAATTTTTGATAAAGAAAAACGATGTTATCTTGTGCCAAAAGGAATATCGTTTCCTATTATAAAGATAAATAATAAGGCTTTTGAGGGGAGAGGAGTCCTTGGCGGCCTACCTCTCCTGAATAACTTGAACCAATTGAACCACTTGATTTATTGCCTCCCTTGAATGCCCCTTCACTGAAAAACGTAACATTTTAAAGCGTAACATTTGTTACGTTACGAAATTTGTTAC
>JAUNIK010000079.1 GCA_030523505.1 Prevotellaceae bacterium
GAAACATAAATATTTATCGTAAATAAATTAACTAACATGTTAAAAGAAAACAGTACGTAGCGAACAAGACCAAAATCATCGTCGGATGTGCTCACCAGGTGGGCGTGTCCGCATCAGTAGTAATTAACATCAAAACGAGAAATTAAAAATCTAAAGAAAGTACTTAAGTATGGATTTGAAATTCAAAAAGTCAGTCATGCTGATGGGCGTATGCTCGGTGCTCGGCGCAGCCTTGCCATCCGACGCTTACGCAGGCGCGAAGGAATCTCCAGTAGCAGCCGTTCAGCAAGCAAAGAAAGTGCATGGTACCGTCACAGACGACATGGGTCCGGTAATCGGAGCCACAGTCAAGATCAAGGGTACCAACAACGGTGTGATTACCGACTTCGACGGTAATTACTCTATCAACGCGAAGCCCGGTGACGTGCTCGTCATCACCTTCGTTGGTGCTAAGCCACAGGAAGTAACCGTAGGCAATGCAGCCAAATACGATGTAAAACTCGTAGCTAACAATCAGGAACTTGAAGAGGTTGTGGTTGTAGGTTATGGTGTTCAGAAGAAGAAGCTCATCACTGGAGCCACCGTCCAGATGAAGGGTGAGGATATTGCTAAGATGAACACAACAAATGCCCTGACCGCTATGCAGTCATCATCTCCTGGTGTGCAGATTACACAGGCATCATCTCAGCCTGGCAAGGGCTATAAGGTTAGTATCCGTGGTGTCGGTACTATTGGAGAATCATCTCCATTGCTGATTATCGACGGTATCAATAGCGGAACAGCTAATGATGGTCTTAACGGTCTGAATCCTAACGACATCGAGAGTATCGACGTGTTGAAGGATGCCGCCTCAGCCGCCATCTATGGTGCTCGTGCCGCCAACGGTGTTATCCTTGTAACCACTAAGCAAGGTAAGGCTGGAAAATTGTCTATACAATATGACGGATATGTAGGATGGTCGAACGCTTACAAGGTTCCTGGAACAGTTACAGCGCAACAGTATATGCAGTTGATTAATGAAACCAATTTCAACACTTATGGTACTGCAACCAACTGGTCGTCTATCGTTCCCCAATCAATTCTTGACAAGGTAAATAACGGTTGGGCCGGTACTGACTGGTTTAAGGAGTATGAGAACAAGAATGCCATTCAGACAAGCCACTCATTGACACTTACTGGTGGTTCGGAGCGCAGCAAGTTCTCGATGAGCGTCAACTACAGCACCAACGAGGGTGTAATGGGTCGCGACAATGCTTCGAATTTCAAGCGTTACGGTGGACGCATCAACTCTGAGCATATTCTCCTGAAGGGCAAAGACCATGATATTATCACTTTAGGTGAGAATATCTCATATTGGTATCAGTCTAGTCATGATCTTCCTGAAGGCAATGGTTATTGGAACATAATGCAAAATGCATATTCGGCTTCTCCATTGGTTGAGGCTTGGGATGCAGAAGGCAATATGACTGGATTCAACACTCATGGAGCAGGGTATAGCTCTATGATTTATTCACAACCATTGAACGGATTCATCAATGGACAATATAGCGCGCTCAACCGCAATAAGAACTTTGGCGTAGGTGCTACATTCTACTGGATAATTGAACCCATCAAGAACTTGAAGTACAGGGGACAGCTCAACACTGGATATAGCAGTTCGAACAGCCGTTCGTTCAGCAAGCCTTATTCTGTCAGCAGCACGAGTGCAAGTGGTAACTACGGTCTGAACCAAAGCCTCAGCGCCAGTTCAAGTCTGACATTCGAGAATACCCTCTCTTATATCCTGCCAAAGCTGGGTAAGCACAATATGGATATCATGGTGGGTCAGTCTATTGAGCGCAGCAACTGGAGTGCCTCAATGTCAATGGCAGCTTCTGACGGACAGGACAATGTAAACTCACTTGTGCTCAATGGTTGGAACTATGCTGTGATGAGCAACTTCTCGAATATTACAGGTTATAGTGGATATGACACCCCAGGAATGGGAAACATCGCATCGTTCTTCGGACGTTTCAACTGGAACTATGACGAGAAGTATATGGCTACCGTGACAGTTCGTTCCGATGGTTCTAGCAACTTTGCAAAAGGTCATCGTTGGGGTACATTCCCATCTGCATCTGTTGGTTGGGTTGTTACATCTGAGAAGTTTATGCAGCAGACATCCACTTGGCTCGACTACTTCAAGATTCGTGCAAGCTGGGGACAGAACGGTAACTGTAACATAGGCAACTTCTACTATCTCTCCAATATTGCATTTTCTCCGACTGACTATGCCGACTACGGATATAAGTTCAGCAGCGACATGCTTAATTCTATAAATGGAGATTATACAACAGGTGCTTATTCTAAGAATGTGCCGAACGAAGATGTGACTTGGGAAACATCAGAGCAGTGGAACGTAGGTTTCGATGCCCGTTTCCTTAATGGTCGTCTTGGCTTGAATTTCGATTGGTATAAGAAGACCACCAAGGACTGGCTTGTTCAGGCTCCTATGAATGACGTGCTTGGATATGAGGAAGCTGCCATGATTAATGGTGGTGACGTGGAGAACACCGGTATTGAGGTTGCTCTCTCATGGAACGACCAGATTGGCAAGGACTTCAGCTATCGCATTGGCGTGAATGCCGCATATAACAAGAATGAGGTGACACGACTTGCAACAGCATCAGGAAGAATCGGCGATGATATATCAAGCACACTCTTCCAGAACTCTTCATACGTATCGCTCGTAGAGGTAGGTCATCCTATCGGATACTTCTCTGGAATGTCGTATAGCGGTATTTGGCAGAACCAACAGCAGATAGATGCAGCACGCGCAGCTGGAAAGGCTGTTTTGGACAATGCACAGCCTGGCGACATGATTTGGGATGACTTTGATGGTGACGGTACAATTAACTATGACAAAGATCGTCATGAGATAGGAGATCCCAACCCAGACTGGACAGTAGGTTTGACTCTTGGCTTAAACTACAAGGGCTTTGACTTCAGCGTAGCTGGTTCAGGTGCGTTTGGTCATCAGATTATGCAGTGCTATCGCACGGCTCTTCTTGCCAACCCATATCTGCAATACACCACAGACGACCTCGACCGCTGGCATGGTGAGGGTACAAGCAACACAATGCCTCGCCTCGTTGTGGGAACTGAGAACAACCAGTGGGTTTCTACACGTTACATGCAGA
Organism: Prevotellaceae bacterium; assembly: GCA_030523505.1. GTDB lineage: Bacteria > Bacteroidota > Bacteroidia > Bacteroidales > Bacteroidaceae > Prevotella. The sequence goes on from JAUNIK010000079.1 coordinate 3,180, forward strand.
ATGCCGACTATTTCAAGATTCAGAACGTGACACTCGGTTATGACTTCAAGAGAATCTGGAAGAACTCTCCTTTCCAGCAGCTCCGTCTCTATGTACAGGCTCAGAATCTCTACACATTCACTGGTTACTCAGGTGTAGATCCCGAGAACGCCTCTAACGCAGGAGCCGCTTACTCATGGATGCGCGGTATTGACGTAGGTCTATATCCTTCTGCCCGCACATACATAGTAGGTGCAAGCATTAAGTTTTAATCCCTAATCATATAAAAGAACACATTGAATATGAAAAAGATATTATTAATGGCAGTTTCGGCAGTTTTCGTATTTTCTTCATGCGACAGCTTCCTTGACTCCGAGAATTATACTCAGGCCAATACGGGTAACTTCCCTGCTGCTCCGTCTGACCTCAACTCAGAATTAGCGGCATTGTATGGTGTGATGAACCAATATGCCAATGATCCACTTCAGACACCTTGGTTTGTTCCTAACATCATGTCTGATGACCTTAATGGAGGTGGAGGAACCGGTGACGTTGAGTCACATGCCGTAAGTCATCTTATGTCTAACAAGGATGCTCTTTATTCCACAGCCTGGCACTGCACATACGTAGGTATTGCCCGTGCCAATGCCATCATCGCATCTGTGGATGCCTTTGACTGGACAGGCAAAGAGGATACCCGAAACCAGCTTCTTGGCGAGGCTTACTTTATGCGTGGTTTGTTCTATCTTTGGGGATCACAGTTCTGGGGCGACATTCCTGCATATTGGGCAGCAGCTGCTCCTGATCCATGTCCTCAGGTTAATGCTGAAGAAGTCATCTATCCGCATATCCTTGCAGACTTCGTATCAGCCGCTAATCTTATGAAACATGGCGCAACCACAAAGGGTGACGGACATGCGACAAAGGGAGCTGCTGAGGGTTATCTTGCACGTGCATACATGTTCTATCAGGGTTTCTATAAGAAAGCAGGTGAGCTTGCCACGGCAAATCTTGCAGATGTTGAACTGCCCGAACAGGAAGGTGTAAGTGGTGCTCTCACTAAGGCTCAGGTGGTAAGCTATCTTGAGGATGCAATCAACAATGGAGGTTACAGCCTTGTTGAGGACTTCCGTCAGCTATGGCAATATACCAACGAACTCTCAGCTCCTGATTATGCTTTCGTAAGCGACCTCGTTGCTGATGGTAAGTATTGGGCAGGCAATGGAAACCCCGAAGAGATGTTCCAGGTGCAGTTTGGCAATATGGCCTCATGGAATGGAACTATCGGTATGGGATTCACCAATATGACTTCACTCTATTGCTCACTTCGTTGTGATGATGACGGTGCCGGTCATGAGAACGGTGGTCCAGAGACAATGCCTTTCGGACAAGGTTGGGGCCAGGGAACTGTCAATGCTAACCTTTGGGATGACTGGTCGGATGCCGACCCAAGAAAGAAAGCCACAATTCTCGATGCTCCCAATGAGCTCTCTGGCTTTGTCTTCACTACTTCATGCTCTGAGGATGCTGGTTATTATAACAAGAAACTGATTGCCGTGACTTGTTCAGAGTCTTCTTGGACTGACCATACTCAGGCTTATACATGGTGGGGTGTTTATAGAAAGAACAACTCCGACAAGGCTAATAACAACGGCAACTCGTTCCAGGGTGACCATTTCAACGACATCATTCTTCTGCGCCTTGCCGACGTGATGCTGATGCACTCTGAGTTGACAGGTACTCCTACTTATATGAATAAGGTGCGTGCTCGCGTTGGACTTCCAGAGACGACATACTCTTGGCAGAACATCAAGAACGAACGTCGCTTTGAGCTTGCAGGCGAGGGATTGCGCTTCAACGACTTGCGCCGTTGGTCGGGTATCGACGGTGGCGAGAGCTGTGAGGCTGCCAAGGCTCTTGACCGTCAGGCAGGAAGCCGTGTAAACTACACAGGTACATGGACTACCATCAAGCATGGCTCGTCAGGTTGGGCAAAGCGTTATGCCGAGACCAACGGATTCTTGCCAATACCTCCTGGACAGATTCGCACCATCGACAATCCCGACGTGCTGAAGCAGAACAAGGGATGGGGCGACGATGTTAACGACTGGAATATGTCAGGTACACCAGTTTATATTTAATCAATTTATTTAGAAGAGACATAATATGAAAAAGAAGATATTTTTGTTTGCCGTAGCAGTTGGTCTGCTGACTGCTTGCGATCCTATCAAGGACGAGGCATCAATGGATATTGACAATATCACTGCCGAGCAGCTGATGCAGGGTGCAACCTTCAGCCAATACAATCAGGTGAAGGATGCCGATGGAAACATCAGTTATGTAGAGGCAGCGGATGGAAATTACATCAAGTATAGTATTCCTAATGTATCTGCCGTACAGATTTACTATCTGAAGCCTGACGGTTCAGAATTCATACTTGCCAAGGGTTCATCTGCGGGTATGTTCGCATACGTCCCCGGACGTGGTTCTGATCCCAACCAGACTGTTTATTTCCGTTATGTAAATCAGGATGGCAAGGAAGTAGTGGCACAGAAGGAGTTCACTCTTCAGGTGGCACAAGACCTATCTGCCGAAATGAAGTTGCTGTGCAGCAATGACGGAAAGAAGATATGGAAGTGGAATACCAATGCTCCCGACGGAAGGTATTGGGGTAACCTCGGATCTGACGGTACAAATGGACTTGGAGTTGACATTGCCCTTAAAGGTGGATCTTGGTGGGGTGTTACTCAGGATGAGGAACTACTTACCCAACTGAATCATACTGATGACGGAAAAGCTCATGGCGACGAGAGCCTTGACGCTACAATGGTAATTACTGAAGATGGGTTGATTACTTGCTATGACAAGGATGGAAATCAAATACGTCAGGGAAAATTTGAAGTACAAGGTTATGACCCGACTTATTCAAAAACTCCGGCAAATGTCGGTATTCTGAAGACAGATCCAGGCACAATCCTTTTCCCGTATGAGATTAACTCTAATGGTAGAATGCCTGAAACATTCTATATTGCTTATCTTACACCAAGCCGTCTCACCCTTTATTATCCAGACAATGGAGAATTTAGCGGTTGGTCAGAAGGCACATACTGGCAATTTGCAAGCACAAGTGACGTAACTGGCTGTCTGACCGACAATAGCGAGGCCACATGGGAGTGGGACAACGACAATGGACAATGCTGGGGCAATGCCGGATATAGTGGCTTCGTATATGCTAAGGAAGGAAGCATAAATGGAGGTCAATGGTGGGGTATCACTTCAGATGGTCTTGCTGAACAAATCAGCAACTATGGATATCCTGAAAATGACGGTGAAGGTGCCACTATGACACTTACTTCAGACGGACTTATCAAGAAGTCAAGTGGTGGAACAGGTACATTTGAGGTGGATATCGAGAACACTTCCGATTTGGGTGGATATAACGAAGGCAAGACTCTTGGTAGATTCAAGACAACAGGCTCTGGTATTATGTTTGCTCAGCGTATCAACGCTGGAGATCATCCAGACCTTCCCGCACAGATTAGTGAGTTTGATATTGCATATATCAGTGACAACAACTTCGTGCTTATTGCTCCTTCTTTCTACTTGTCATCAGGTGGACAGAGTTGGCAGGAAGGTACATTCTGGCGATTCAAGAAAGTGAAATAAATTGCAATATTGATTTGATACTTGGTTAATTGAGAGCTGCAATTTTCAGAGATTGCAGCTCTCCAACTACTAATCATAGAAATGAAAAACTATTTGTATATTCTATATGCTTTATTCTTCGTGTCTTTTCTTGCATCGTGCAGCCAATCAAGCAAAGAGTGCAGGATTCACGGAGTAATGCAAGACAAAAGTCGTGACGGCAAAACAATTTATCTCGTTCCGATGGAAAATGCCACAAAAGACAATGTGGACTCAACCATTATTAAAGATGGCAAATTTGAATTCGTCACACAAAAAAACATAATGGCAATTGTACGAGTTGAACTTAAATGCCGCTATGGATTGCAGGATTTGCTCGTTGTTACTGAACCTGGGGATTTGAATGTGAAAATCGGTGCCGAAAGCAGTGCTGAAGGAACACATCAGAATGACATCCTACAAGAATGGAAACAACGGACAGAAGAGCATACCAAGGAATATATCCAAGCAAGGAATTCAATAAAGTCGATATTGCTTACGGGCGACAGCACGCTTGCAGAGAAGGTTAAGTCACAAGCAGACAGTGCAAATGTTGCTTACAAGAACTATTCTCGTGAGTTGGCCGACAAAATAGGAAGTGGCCCGCTTTATGACTTTCTTGATAAAAGATTCCCCAAAGATAATAAGAAGTAATTTTGGTTTTAGTAGTTAAATTACTGTTTTCCCTGCTTGCCTCGCAATGAGGCGGGCGGGGATTTTCTTTCAGCCCTTTGCCATTATTTCCCTAAAACATTTGGCGGTTTGGAAAAGAAATCGTAACTTTGCAGCGTAAATGTGTCAATTAGCCGATGAGAAATGAATAATAAGAATTTTGAAATAAGAAACAGTACCGCTGAGTTCCTTACATTTGTGGCAACAGGTAAGGAAGATGGAATACAGGTGCTTTACAAGGACGAGACTGTTTGGGCTACACAGAAGGCGATGGCTACATTGTTCGATGTTGACAGAAGCGTAATAACCAAGCATCTTAAAAATATATTTGATTCAGAAGAACTTGTATCAGAACGAGTATGTGCAAAAATTGCACATACTGCCGAAGACGGTAAGACATATAATACGCTGTTCTACAATCTCGATGCCATCATCTCCGTTGGTTATCGTGTCAATTCCATCCGCGCCACTCAATTCAGACAATGGTGCACATACGTCATACGCCAGTTTGCCATACGTGGATATATAGTGGATAAGAAGCGCATGGAGAACGGCTCGTTTATCAATGTTGATTACGGCTGAATATGCTAAGGACTTTGCCGAGTCAGAATTTGAGAAGTATCGTATCATACAAGATCGTCTGTTCCGTTCCGACTTTGACCGCCTCACTGATGGCGATATGCCAACAATCGGGATTGAATGATATCATTATATCGTTGTAATAATTTCCCAAAACATTTGGCGGTTTGGAAAAGAAATCGTAACTTTGCAGCGTTATTGTTTGGTTGAGCAAACATAACCGTTAATTCTTTTTAATTATTAAGAGGTTTTCTTGGAGGTATTAAAAATAATACTTACATTTGCAGAAAAAAAGAAGATGCCAGACAAAATAAAGAATACGGATGCAGTCGTCAGATGGGCACTCACTATCGTGCTTGGAGTGAGTGCCTATCTGTTTTGGTTCTTAGGCTATCCTCATGCTATGGGCTATCAGGAGCAGTTCCAGTTGTTTCTTTTTGATTATTCTTATTTCGCCGAGCGCATTGCCGTGCCAGGTGGATTGGGAACATACGTAGCGGAGTTCTTGACGCAGTTTTATAATAGTCCTGCCATTGGCGCGTTAGTCATAGCCCTTGTATATGTGTTGATGCAGAGAATGACGTGGATGCTTGCCAAGCGCAACCTTCGGGATGGCGACAATACTTGGTTGGCATACATCGCGTCGTTTGTGCCGTCGCTCATGATATGGTGGCAGATGGGCGATGAGAGTACGATGTTGGCATATCCAGTGTCGCTCGTCCTTACGCTTGCAGCTATGCTGTTGCTGCCGCGCAGTAGAATACCTGCCGTGTGTTATACAGTCATCGCAATGCCCTTGTTGTATTGGTTTGTCGGCCCATTGGTCTTTGTTTTTGCAATATATTCAGGAGTAAGAATAGCTAATGGTTCGCGCACCCGTTTGGCGTCTGGTTCCCTCGTTGTCTTGGCAGCGGTTTATGCCTTGGCATGGATATTGTTAAGTGCGATATTCGTGCCTTATCCACTCAATCGACTATTTGCTGGAATATTCTATTACAGGTTTGTCGAGGTGATTCCTTATTCCCTGATTGTTATTGCGGTTGTTACATTGTTATTGACAATAATCCGTATTCACTTGTCAATCAAGAACACAAAGATACTCATGCCATTGTCGGCTATTGTCGTGGCAGGAGTGGCTGTGGTGATGATTCCGAAGGCTTACGACGAGCAGAAATACGACCTGGTGGAGTACGATTGGTTAGTGCGCCAGCAACGATGGAACGACATCATAGCAAAGTCGGAGCGCAAGC
>JAUNIK010000080.1:0-801 GCA_030523505.1 Prevotellaceae bacterium
AAACTAAAAATAAACAATATATGAGATTTACTATTTTCAGAACCAACAAGGCTGGTACAGGAATGTCTGTGCAGGGCGTGGAGTGTAACACACTGATAGACAGCATGGTAGATGATACTACAGACAAGATCGTGGCTGCCTATCGCGATATATTCCTGGCTCTCGAGAAGCCGGAGAACTGGGATCGCTATAATAAGATTCCACGTGTGTGCCCGGTCAGCGAATATTATCGAAACAAGGCTGGAGAGACGGTTTGGAGGGGCTTGACGGGCGTGGTGATGCTCGAAATACGCGGTATAAACAACTCGCTGGAACTGCAAAAGGCTAAAAATGCCGTTTCAGTGTACCCTCAAGTGATGGCTGCGTTCCAGGGTGCCGACGGCTACTCTTTGGTGGTTTTGACACGCGCTTCACTGCCAAATAACGCCCTTCCAACGACCGAGGAGGCTGCTTTGGCGTTCCTTTCGAAGGCTTACGCTACTTCCGTGATGTGTCTGCAGCCTACTCTGGAGTTTCCTATTGACATCAAGGAACCAACGCTCGATGCCACTTTCCTGAGGACTGTTGACCCTGAACCTTATTATAATGAGAATGCCGTAGCATACGTACAGCAAGCCTCTACCCAGACCCTCCCCCTAAAAAGAGAGGGGGCAAGAACACTCGCGGAATCTCCACTGGCAAATATGAAGCCGGGGTATGAGACTTTCGCTACATTCAGAAAGGTGTTCAATGCATGTTATCACAGGGCTCTCGGGGTGAACAGGATTTTCACCGATAATGATGCCGACGAGATTATCGCCC
>JAUNIK010000080.1:811-9337 GCA_030523505.1 Prevotellaceae bacterium
AAAGGAGTGCTGTATGGTGGGGCTGCCTCAGGAAGAAACTGCCGTGCGACTGCATCATCATTTCCAGGATGTGGAGATTGAGGATATCCGTGCGGCGGTGCAGAACGTATATGAAACAAACGATGATGACTTGGGACGATACACTGCTTTCACGAAGCACCAGATGGTGGCATACCGACTCCGCGAATTCCTCGATCGCAGATACGACATCCGTTTCAACGAGGTTTTGCAGATGACCGAGTTCCGCGAGAAGCAGTCATTGGTGTTCGTATATCGTGAATTAGGTCGCAGAGACTTGAACACTATTCACCATGAGGCTTTGATTGAGGGAATAGAACCGACTTTCGGCGAGGTGGACGAACTGGTGCATTCTTCGCGCATACCTATTTATAATCCCGTTGAGGACTATCTCCGCCGTTTACCAAAATGGGATGGCAAGGACAGGATAAAGGCTTTGGCAGATATTGTGCCAACGGACAATCCTTACTGGCAGAGACTCTTCCGCCAGTGGTTCCTCTCGATGGTGGCTCACTGGATGAACGGCGATGAGCGTCATGCCAACAGTACTGCACCGATTCTCATTGGTGCTCAGGGCTATCGCAAATCGACTTTCTGCCGACTGCTGTTGCCACCAGAGTTGCAGATGTTCTATACCGACAGCATCGACTTCCGTTCGAACATCGAGGCTGAGCGAACACTGAGCCGATTCATGCTTGTGAACATCGATGAGTTCGACCAGTTATCCGAAAAGCAGTTTGCCTTTGTGAAGCACCTCTTCCAGAAGCCGGCAACGAATATCCGTCGTATGTACAGCGAGACGATTGCCACTCAGCGCAGATATGCCTCGTTCATTGGAACAACCAACAGCGACGAGGTGTTGCGCGATCCAACAGGTAACCGCCGTTATCTGTGTGTGAATGTCACGGACAAGATCAATACCGATATGCAGATAGATTATGGTCAGTTGTATGCCCAGGCTATGGAACTGATAAATCACGGCGAGCGCTACTGGATAAACGACGAGGACGAGCAGTTGATTCGTGAGACCAACGGACAGTTTGAAGTGCGTCAGCCACTGGAACAACTGTTCCTTGCCGCCTTCCACCCAGCCGAGGAAACCGATGAAGAGAATGGTGAGTGGTTGACTTCGACGGAGATTATGGCAATATTGCAGACTCTGCCGGCTTTCAACAAGAAGACGGATAAAAGTCTGGTGAAGTTGGGCCGAATCCTCACGAAATTGAATATTGCCAAGCGCAGGAGCAATCGCAGTATGCTGTATCTCATTAGAGCACGAGAGATGAAGTAACAAAAAAAGAAAAGTCTCAGCCATTACGACTGAGACTTTCTTATGAGGTGCCTACCCGATTCGAACGGGTGTTCACGGTTTTGCAGACCGTTGACTAAGCCACTCATCCAAGGCACCATTGCTTATTTGCGGATGCAAAGGTACAACAAAATATTGGAATCACCAAATTTTATTGTACCTTTTTGCAATTTTTCTATCAAAGACTTCTATTCTTTGGCTCGACGCATGGCCTTTTTCCCAGTTTTAGGGCTCACCAACATAATCATGTGTACTTTTTGGCGGAGAGCGCACTGTCGGAAAAAGTATATACTACTCTCCCCCATTGAGGGGGGAGTTGGAGGGGGGCTCTGGGGGCCTTTGTTCTTACCACGCGAAGATTGGATAATCCTTCATCATCTCGTTCACCTTCGAACGTACTGATGCGATTACCTCCTCGTTCTCTGGATCGTTCAAAACGGTCTCGATGAGCTCGGCAATGACTACCATCATGTCTTCCTTAGCACCACGGGTGGTGATGGCTGGGGTTCCGAGACGGATACCAGAGGTCTGGAATGCTGAACGGCTATCGAATGGCACGAGGTTCATGTTCACTGTGATGTCGGCAGCAACGAGGGCGTTCTCTGCAATGCGACCGGTCATCTCAGGATACTTTGTACGGAGGTCAACGAGCATAGAGTGGTTGTCGGTGCCGTTTGACACAATCTTGAAACCACGCTTCACCAACTCTTCTGCCAGCACTGCGGCATTCTTCTTGACCTGAAGTGCATACTCCTTGAACTTTGGCTGGAGTGCCTCACCGAATGCTACTGCCTTTGCTGCAATGACATGCTCCAATGGACCGCCCTGCTGACCTGGGAACACTGCGGAGTTGAGGAGTGATGACATCTTGCGGATGACACCCTTCTTGGTTGTCTTGCCCCAAGGGTTGTCAAAGTCCTTGCCCATAAGGATGATACCACCACGAGGACCACGGAGTGTCTTATGGGTTGTTGATGTCACGATATGAGCATACTTCACTGGGTTGTCGAGCAATCCGGCTGCGATGAGACCGGCTGGGTGTGCCATATCGATCATGAGCAGTGCACCAACCTTGTCGGCGATGGCACGCATACGAGCATAGTCCCACTCACGAGAGTAAGCCGAAGCACCACCGATGATGAGTTTTGGCTTTTCCTCGAGGGCGATGCGCTCCATCTCGTCGTAATCTACTCTACCCTCTTCATTGAGGTAGTATGGTACTGGCTTATAGAGCATACCGGATGTGTTGACGAGCGAACCGTGTGAGAGGTGACCACCATGGTTGAGGTCGAGTCCCATGAACTTGTCGCCTGGCTGAAGCACTGCGAGGAGCACTGCTGCGTTAGCCTGTGCACCAGAGTGTGGCTGTACGTTGGCATACTCAGCGCCATAGAGTTCACAGATGCGGTCGATGGCGAGTTGCTCTACTTTGTCAACTACCTGGCAACCGCCGTAGTGGCGCTTTCCAGGGTAACCCTCAGCATATTTGTTTGTGAGGCAAGACCCCATAGCACGCATCACCTCGTCAGAGACGAAGTTCTCGGAAGCGATAAGTTCGATACCACGCAACTGACGCTGGTGTTCTTCTTCAATGAGATTGAAAATTGTCTGATCGTTGTTCATAATTATTTTGTTTTTTCAATAATACTCTATTTGGCACATGGTGTTTTTTCTGTCTAGAATTAGAGAATTAGAGAATTTACTATCCAGCATAAAGGTTTTCCATCCGGATGGCAATTACTTCCCTTCGCTTTTTCGGCTCCAGCAAGCTGACAGCCTGCTTCAGTCAGTGAGCCTAAGTTTCGAAAATTCTCGAGAATTCAAAGAATTATTTCCTGTATAAAGAAATAAAATTCTCTAATTCTCTAATTCTTGATAAAATAAACGCCGCTCTATTATATCATTATCTTGTTTTTTTGTATAAATCTAAGAGTGATGGTTTTGAGATGCCCATAGTGACGAGGATGTCGAGTTCGCGTCGGGCATCGGATTTCTTACCTTGTTTAATATACGCGTCCACGCGCGAGAGACGGTAGTCGGTATTATCGGGCTCCAGTGCGATGGCCTGCGTGAAATCGTAAATCGCCAAGTCATACATCTTGCGCTCCACCTCTACCCCACCTCGGGCTGCAAACGCCTCACTGCGTCCCGGATGGCGCTCACAAAGGGCATTGAGCATGTCGAGGGCTTCGCGATAGTGCTTGTCTTTCTGGTTGAGGAGGGCAAGACCTAACTGTGCCTCGAAATTGCCTGGCACGATGGTGAGCAGTGCCTGATAGTCGAGACGGGCGAATTTCAGTCGTCCGAGTTTCTCGTTGGCGAAAGCCCGGTAATACAGCGCCGCCACATTCTCCTTGTCCATCTTCAGCACATAGTCGTATTCTTCGCGAGCGTAGTCCCACTGTTCGAGTTGCAGATTCCATGCAGCCTTCTTCAATCGGAGGTCGAGGGAATCCGGACGATACGCCAATTCCTTCACGGCAGCAGCGAGGCTGTCGCGCAGTTCCTTTGGCGTCTGTGCCGAGCATCCCACCGAGCAGAGAAGCAAGAAGATGATGAATGTTCTTTTATCAACGAATTTCTTCTGCCCTGCGAGCGAAGCGGCAAAGCCGAGCACACGAATTCCACTAATTATTTTTATTAGACAGAATGACATAATGGCATAATTTTATACGAGGCATTTCACTCCCCTTGCCCCGAGCGGGGAAAGGGGAAGCGAAGCGGGGGAAAGGGGCTGTTTACTTATTCTTTATATACTCCACAATCCACTGTCCTACTTCCTTTGTGCCGTACTTCTCGCCACCTTCTACCTGAATCTCAGGAGTGCGTACATTCTGGTCGAGCGATGCATTGACAGCCTCGCGGATCAGTGCGCCTTCTTCCTTAAGGTCGAAATACTCGAAGAGCATTGCTACAGAGAGAATCTGTGCCAATGGGTTTGCGATGTTCAAGCCCTTACCCTGTGGCCATGAGCCGTGGATTGGTTCGAACACTGGTGTCGATGAACCGGTAGATGCTGAAGGGAGCAAGCCCATAGAACCGGTGATGCATGAACCCTCGTCGGTGAGGATATCGCCAAAGGTGTTCTCTGTGACCATCACATCGAAGAACTTTGGATCCTGAATCATACGCATTGCTGCGTTGTCAACATACATGAAGTCGGTTGTAACATCAGGATATTCCACCATCAACTCCTGCGCCACCTTACGCCAGAGGCGTGATGAAGCGAGCACATTAGCCTTGTCAACAACGGTGAGGTGCTTACGACGCTGACGAGCATACTGATAAGCCACGCGGATGATGCGCTCCACCTCAGGACGAGAATAGTAGTTGGTGTCGAGAGCATCTTCCACGCCATCGGCATTGACTGTTGGTTCCTGCTTCTTGCCGAAGTACATACCACCGGTGAGCTCACGGATACAGATGAAGTCAGCACCACGCACGAGTTCATCCTTCAGTGGTGACTTATGAACGAGGCAATCGAATGTTGTGACAGGACGGATGTTGGCAAACAAACCAAGTTTCTTACGCATGGCAAGGAGTCCCTGCTCAGGGCGCACCTTGGCTGTTGGGTTGTTATCGAACTTTGGATCGCCGACACTTGCAAAGAGCACTGCGTCAGCCTCTTCGCAAATTTGGAATGTCTCCTCTGGGAATGGGTCGCCCACCTCATCGATGGCATGAGCACCACAGAGAGCCTCCTTATAACTTACTTCGTGTCCGAACTTCTTTGCAACAGCATCGAGCACTGCGACACCCTGCTCCATAATCTCTGGTCCGATACCATCACCAGCCAGAACTGCAATTTTCAGATTCATAACTATATATTGTTTTTAATTATTCTATTATATTCAGCATTTTTATTGTGGCCTTTATTGCCGCCTCGGTCTGATCGGCATCGAGGGCGTGAGTGCGGAACGATTTGCCTTCATGCTCCCACTCGATGGTTGTCTGCACCAACGCATCAGTGCGACCTCCCGGCGGAATGCTCACATTGTAATTGGCAAGCCATGGGAACGTGCGACCGAGTTTCTGCTTGTAGATATGACGGATGCAACGCATGAAAGCATCATACTGACCGTCGCCGGTGGCTGTCTCCTCGTATATCTGACCGTTAACATCAAGTTGCACCGATGCTACCGGCTTCAATCCGTAGGCTGTCGATACCATGTAACTCTTCAACTTCACCTTTTCCTCGATATTGGCATGTTTCAGCACATCGTTCACGATATACGGCAGGTCTTCCTGTGTCACCAGTTCCTTCTTGTCGCCAAGTTCAATGATACGGGCTGTCACCTTCTTCATTGCCTCCTCCGACAGGTCGAGTCCCAACTCTTCGAGGTTCTTGCGGATATTGGCTTTACCCGAAGCTTTGCCAAGTGCATATTCGCGCTTTCTGCCGAATCGCTCAGGCAAGAGGGCGTTCTGATAGAGTCCGTTCTTATTGTCGCCATCGGCATGCACTCCTGCCACCTGGGTGAAGACACTGCTTCCCACGATTGGCTTGTTTGGTGGGATGGCTATTCCGGAATAACTCTCCACGAGGTGCGACACCTCGTTAAGCTTCGACTCATCAACACTCGTATGAGCATTGAAATGGTCTTTCAAGATAGCCTGAACCGATGCGAGCGGTGCATTGCCTGCTCTCTCGCCCAGACCGTTGATAGCCGTATGGAGACCTTTTGCTCCTGAGAGGACAGCACCGAGGACATTGCTCACCGCAAGGTCGTAGTCGTTGTGGGCATGGAAATCGAAATGCGCCTCTGGGTATCTCTTCACCATCTTACGGATATACTCGATGACCTTCAATGGGTTGAGCACACCGAGAGTGTCAGGAAGCATGAATCGCTTGACGCCGCATTCACGCAGGGCATCCATCACCTTATATACATATTCAGGCGAATCCTTCATGCCATTCGACCAGTCTTCGAGATAGACATTAACATCGAAGTTGCGCATATGGGCATTATCGATTACATCCATCACGTCGGAGATATGTTCCTCCGGTGTTTTCTGTAACTGCCCTACACAATGACGATAAGAGCCTTTCATCAGAAGGTTGATGACACGACCACCGGCACGTTCTATCCAGTCGAGCGATTTGTTTCCATCAACGAAACCGAGAATCTCCACCTTATTAATATGCCCTCTACGTTGCGCCCAGCGACAGATGCTCTGCACTGCCTCGAATTCTCCTTCCGAGACACGAGCCGAAGCCACCTCAACTCTATCAACGCACAGTTCTTCCAGCAGGAGACGCGCTATCTGCAACTTCTCATGTGGAAGAAAAGACACTCCGCTGGTCTGCTCACCATCGCGGAGTGTGGTGTCCATTATCTCCACCCTCCTCAGCTCGTTACTTTGACTCATAGAGTTCAATCTTATCCTTGTTCGACAGGAGGAAGTCGATGTCGTCGTAGGCATTCATCAAGCAGTACTTCTTGTATGAGTTGATGTCGAAATGCTCTGAATTGCCGGTTGCCATATTTGTAACGGTCTGGTTAGGCAGATCTACCTTCACCTCCATCTGTGGGTCCTTCTCGATTGAAGCAAACAACTCCAACTGGAACTCACGGCTTACCACGATTGGCAATACGAAACAGTTGAGCAGGTTGTTGCGATGGATATCGGCAAACGATGACGAGATGACTGCCTTCACTCCATAACCAGCGATAGCCCATGCGGCATGCTCGCGCGACGAACCACTACCCCAGTTCTGTCCACCGACGATGATCTGATGGATTCCCGCTGATGGCATTGCCGAGAACTCTGGCTTGTTCATCACGAAGTCAGCCACCGGTTCGTTGTTGGCATCAAAGCGCAGGTCGTGCATGAAAGCATCGCCATAGAACTTCGGATCGCGTGTGGTGAACGCGAGGTAACGCGCTGGGATGATATTATCGGTGTTGTTGTTATCGATATTGATTGGGATACATGTTGACTGGATGATGGAGATAGCCTTAGAGTCCCCCTCAGCCCTCTGGGCAGCTCCCCCATGATGGGGAGCATTTTCAAATGCTGATGGATAGGCGGCATTAGGGCACTTTGCAGGGATATCGGTCAGTACCTTGCGGACTTCTGGAGTGTTTGTTTCCTTTACCTCGAAGAGGGACCTTGGATCTGTGATAACACCAGTAATTGCTGATGCTGCTACTGTCAGTGGACTTGCAAGGATTGTGCGAGCACCTGGTCCCTGACGACCTACGAAGTTACGGTTGCTTGTAGAGATAGCGAGCTTACCTGCAGGCACCTTATCTGGGTTCATTGCCAAACAAGCCGAGCACGATGGCAAGCGGAGTTCAAAACCTGCCTCTTCGAGAATCTTGTCGATACCCTCGTCGATGATCTGCTGGCGAACGAGCCATGAACCAGGAACAAGCCATGCAACAACATTGTCGGCCTTCTTCTTGCCTTTCACAACAGAGGCGAAAGCACGGAAGTCCTCGATGCGACCATTAGTGCAAGCTCCAAGGAAACAGTAATCCACTGGTGTTCCTTCGAGTTTCTGACCAGGCTGGAACTGCATATAGTCGAGCATACCAACAAACTGTGCCTTCTCTGCCTCGTTCATCTCTTCGAGTGTAGGAATGCACTCATCAATGGCGATGCCAGCACCTGGGTTTGTACCGTAAGTAATGCGTGGCTTGATATCCTCTGCCTTGTATGTCACCTCCTTGTCGAACACTGCATCGTCGTCTGAGCGGAGTGTCTTCCAATATTCCACTGCCTTATCCCATGCCTCGCCTTTTGGAGCGTACTCACGGTCTTTCAGGTAAGCGAAGGTTGTCTCATCTGGAGCAATGATACCCGCGCGCGAACCCATTTCTATAGAGAGGTTCGAGAGTGTCAGACGACCTTCCATCGACATATTGCGGATTGTAGAACCAGCATATTCCACTGCATAGCCGGTAGCACCGCTGGTGGTGAGCTGTGCCATGATGTAGAGCGCCACATCCTTGGCTGTCACACCTGGCTGGAGTTCGCCTTCGATGTTGATACGCATTGTCTTTGGCTTCGACTGGAGAATGCACTGTGAGGCGAGCACCTGTGCTACCTCCGATGTACCGATACCCATAGCGATAGCGCCGACAGCTCCGTGGGTTGAGGTGTGCGAGTCGCCACAAACGATGGTCATGCCCGGCAGCGAGAGTGCCTTCTCAGGACCAACGACATGGATGATACCATTATCTTTTGTGCCA
>JAUNIK010000644.1 GCA_030523505.1 Prevotellaceae bacterium
TGACTTGGAACTCGTAGATGGTGAAAAGCAGACTGTGCCAGATGCAGACATCCCTGAAGACAATACCATCACCCTCAACTTCAAAACCTGGGCAACAGAAAACGTGGGAGCAAACACGGTGTACCAGAACCTTATTCTAAGCAATGAGGGCATGAAAACTCTCGATGGAGAGACAACAATCTACAAGGTCACCGGTTGCGAGGCTGACGGAGACTTCTCTGAATTTGCAGAAACATTCGCCATTGCCAATACCCAAAACAAAGTTCGCATGCGCGGCAGCGTAGGCCTGCAGCTGACAAGCGGTAATGTGACAACATTTTCCATATTGAACCTCAACCCCGGCGATGGTGTCACCATCACCTTCGGCTCAGGCTCATCAGGCGTTACTACGTTGACTACTTTGTCAGAAAACATATTCCTCTCTACCGACGAAACACAGACTGTATTAGATAAAGGTACAGCACTGACAAGCAAGACGGTGACCTACGTGGTGAAAAGCGGTACGCAGATTGACCTGACTTTTGGCAGCACAGGCGGACATTTCATCAACAGCATTGTAATAGAACCAGGCTTGGTGGAGATAAAGGGTGACGAACCTACACCTACCTTACCTGTCACCATACATACCATCGGTGACTCTACCATGTCGCACTATGACCAAAGCATAGATGCGCAGAAAGGTATGGACGGATGGGGCGACTACCTTGCCGACTGCATGAACGGCGAGCTGGTGACCGTAAAGAACTGGGCTGACCGTGGCGAGACGGCAAAGAGCTATTATAATGGCTACTGGAACGGCACCAAACCTGATGAGCGTCCCGACTTCACACAGGAGATAAGCAAGGAAGTGAGTGAGGGCGACTACGTCATCATCCAGTTCGGCCATAACGACTCGAAGGCTTACGATACAGCCACCTACGAGGAGTGGCTTGGGACCTTGGTGGATGCAGTAAAGGCAAAGGGTGCTACACCCATCATGGCAGGAAGTATCTGCCGCGCTCGCTTCGGCAGTGACGGAAAGATTACACGCCTGGGACGCATCGATACCGGTGAGGAAAATGGTGTTCCTGAAGACGACCATTCATTCGACTATCCCTATCATGCACAACAGGTAGCTCAGGCTAAAGGCATCGAATTCATCGACGTTACAAGTGGTGTAAAAGAGATGTTTGAGACATACGGAGAGGCAAAGACAAAGGCGTTGTTCCCATCAGGCGAGAAGACGCATACTAACAAACTCGGTGCACAACTTATAGCAAAGGTGGCAGCAAGACTGCTGCTCGACACAGAACTGAAAAACTATGTTGATGAGACAACACTTGAACTGCCCGATGCAGAAGATATCGATGTCATAATCGATGACTTCGGTTCTGAGGCTACAGTAACGAAGAAGACTGTCTGGACATTCAATGACGTGGAAGCCGGAACGGCTGTTTCTGACGAAAACAATGAGATTGTTAACCGCAACGGTCTCTATGTTCGTGGACGTGCTGGCGCTCGTGCCATCAATGCCGTAGCATCTGCCCTCACCAGCGTCTCCTTCTCTGACGATACCGAGCAGAGGGTCAGCGTCATGGCACAAACCGCTGGCGCCAATACTGCAACGGAGAGTACTATAGGCC
>JAUNIK010000645.1 GCA_030523505.1 Prevotellaceae bacterium
AATGCAATACTGAATCAGACACCAGTAGTCACCGACAAGAAGGCGGCTAAGAAAGCAAAGAAAAAGAAGTGAATGAGAATTCATAATTTACAATTCATAATTCATAATTGAGAATTAAATATCATAAATATATAACCAAAAAATCGAAATGAAAAAGATGCTTTTGTGCGGCATGACCGCCATGCTTGCTGTGACCACTATGGCACAGGAGAAAGAAGCCGTTGAGGAAGGCTTCCAGTTCACCACTGTCGACTCTATCGCTATCTCTCCTATCAAGAACCAGAAGAATGCTGGTACTTGCTGGTGCTACTCAGGATTGAGTTTCCTTGAGAGCGAGGTTTATAAGAAGACAGGTAAAATGTATGACTTCTCTGAGATGTATGTCGTAGAGAAAACTTATATGGATCGTGCAGAGAAAGCTGTCCGCACCCACGGCGACGTAAGTTTCAGCCAGGGTGGTTCGGCAGGTGACCTCTTCTACGCTATGCGCCACTTCGGCTTGGTTCCTGAGAGCGAGATGCGTCCAGGCGTTATGTATGGCGATACCCTCAGCAACCACTCAGAGCTTTCTGCTCTTACTAACCCAATGGTTGCTGCTGCAGCAAAGGCACGTAAGCTCCAGTTCGCTCCTGATGGAGAGCCACTCTGGAAGAAGTCAGTACAGGCTGTACACGAGATCTACCTCGGTAAGTGCCCAGAGAAGTTCACCTTCGAGGGTAAGGAATATACCCCAATGTCATTCTATAAGATGACCGGTTTGAATGCAGACGACTATGTAAACATCGGTTCATTCACCCATCATCCTTATTCAATGGGCGAGTATAAGGGTGTAGGTTTCGCTATCGAGGTACAGGACAACTGGCGTTGGGGCGAGTGCACCAACGTAGAGCTCGACGATATGATGCAGATCATCGACGATGCTGTTGCTAATGGCTACACCGTACTCTGGGGTGGCGACGTAAGCGAGGAAGGCTTCACCCGCAACGGCATTGCAGTATATCCTGACATGGAGGCAGCTGACGTTCCTGGTTTGGATCAGGCACATTGGCTCAAGCTCGACCGCACCGCTAAGAACAACGAGATCTCAAAGCGTCCATTGCCACAGAAGGTCGTAACTCCAGCAGAGCGTCAGCGTGGTTATGACAACTTCGAAACCACCGATGACCACGGCATGCACCTCTTCGGCACTGCTAAGGATCAGCAGGGCAACCGCTACTACATGATCAAGAACTCTTGGGGTATCAGCGGCAAGTACAACGGTATCTGGTACATGACTCCTGAGTTCACCCGCGCTAAGGTTCTCAACATCGTTGTCAACAAGAACGCTATCAGCAAGGCACTTCGTGCTAAGTATGGCATTTAATTAAAAATCTTCGTGGATTTTAACGAAACAGTCAATAAGCTGAGCGATATCAGCTCAAGCGAATTACATCATTATGGCATCGAGGGGATCCCATTTCCCTCGGTGCTTGAATTGCGTGAGATTGTAGATCTTTGCCGTGCAGTACTCTTCCCTGGGTTCTATGGCAAGTCGGTGGTTGACGAAGGGAGCTTGAAGTTCCATGTCGGCGTCAACACCGAACGTATCTACGAAAAACTCACGAAACAGATTGTCGCC
>JAUNIK010000646.1 GCA_030523505.1 Prevotellaceae bacterium
GATAGATTTTTCCGTATTTCAGGGAAAGAAAGCGAAATATTATACGCTGGGCTGTAAACTCAACTTCTCCGAGACTTCTACTTTCGGTAGGATGCTTTCGGAGATGGGTGTTGTGGAAGCCCAGGAGGGTGAACAGGCTGATATCTGTCTTATCAACACCTGTTCAGTCACAGAGATGGCTGATTCGAAATGCCGACAGGCCATCAGGAAGATGGTGCGACAGAACCCTGGTTCGTTTATGTGCGTCACCGGTTGCTATGCCCAGCTGGAACCGGAAAAAGTGGCTAAGATCGACGGCGTGGGACTTGTTCTCGGTAGCAACGAAAAGGCTAATCTCATCCAGTATCTTTCGGAATATTGGATGCAGAAAATGAATGCAGAGAAATGTAATGAAAGTTCTGCTACTGTTGCTCCTCATTTTTCAGTAAAGACAAAAGAGATAAAAGACTTCGCCCATTCTTGCTCGCGAGGCAATCGTACACGATTCTTCTTGAAGGTGCAGGATGGATGCAATCATTTCTGCACATACTGCACAATTCCTTTTGCTCGTGGATTGTCAAGAAATCCGACAATCGATTCTCTTGTTCTGCAAGCCGAAAAAGCAGTTCATGAAGGAGGTAAGGAAATTGTACTCACGGGTGTCAATATCGGTGACTTCGGTCGTTCTACAAATGAGACTTTCGATGACCTTGTGAAGGCCCTGGATAAGGTCGAGGGTATCGCCCGTTATCGTATCAGTAGCATCGAACCGGAACTGCTCACCGATGATTTGATTCGTTACTGTGCATCACAGTCGCGTGCCTTCATGCCTCACTTCCACATACCTCTGCAGAGTGGTTCCGACGAAGTGCTGAAACTCATGCACCGCCGCTACGACAAGGCTCTTTTCGCCCATAAGATTAGGCTCATAAAGGAACTGATGCCGGATGCTTTCATCGGTGTTGACGTGATGGTTGGCTGCCGAGGCGAAACACCAGAATGCTTCGAAGAATGCTATGAGTTCCTCGATGGCCTTGATGTCACACAGTTGCATGTGTTCCCTTATTCCGAGCGTCCAGGAACGGCTGCGTTGAGGATTCCTTATGTGGTCGCTGACAAGGATAAAAAGGAACGATCGAAGCGACTCCTTGAACTGTCGGATGCCAAAACCGAGGCGTTCTATGCTAAATATATAGGTACTGTGCGCGAGGTGTTGTTTGAGAAAGCCGCCAGGGGCAAGGCTATGCATGGATTCACTGACAACTATATCCGTGTTGAACTCCCCGCGTCGAAAGCCGATCCTGAACTCGACAACCAGCTGTGTCGCGTCCGTCTGCTCGGTTTCAATGCCAAAAAAGATGCCCTCCGCTGCGAGATTGTAGAAGAAATAGAATAAGCGTTAGCGATAGCCTTTTCGTTTTCGTTTTCGTTAATAAAAATATATCATTATGTCATTTTGTCTAAAAAAACATACATTCGGATGGCGGTTCCTGATCGGAGTCGGCTGCTGTGGGATGGTTCTGTTCGCTGTCTTGACAGGGTGTGATTTCAATGTCATGCACTGGCATGCCCAGAGCACTGCCGATAGCATCAAGATTCAGCGCTATGACCGCGTGGAGAGCCGTTACCTCACCA
>JAUNIK010000081.1:0-4685 GCA_030523505.1 Prevotellaceae bacterium
TCTTCGAATGCAAAGTTATATAAAATAACGCACAATTCGAGCACGCATATAAAAATATAAGATGTATAACAGTAATATTAGGCAATTAATACTGGTTTTCAGTTGTTTACATGTTTGTTATACATAGTTTTGTATAAACGTCCCGGAGTGTCCGGAATTGCCGGAACTACCGGAAATTCTTGTTCCACGATGCTACGCAATTTCCTTGATTCTCGCCTCGAATTCCTCGTTCTTCACGATGGAGCGGTTTTTGATGCGAGTCTTGTAGGTGTTGACCGTATGCACAGAATAGTCGAGGAACTTGCCGATTCGTTCACTGTCGGTGATGCCCATGCGTATCAATGCGAAGATTCGCATCTCGGATGTGAGGCTTCCCTCTGGGTCAGGATACTTGCGATCCTTCTCCTCAAAGAGAGCGTTGTACTTCTCGATGAAATGTGGGAACAGTCCGAGGAATGTTGCATCGAAGGCGGCATACATATTGGCACGGTCCTGCTCGAGTTTCTGATGACTGACGGTCTCCTTGATCTTGTCAATCTGCTTTGTGGTAATCTGGCGCTCGATGGTCTTGTATAACTTGTCGAGTTTTGTGATGAATTCGGCATTGGCATAGAACAACTGACCAATATACTCTGTCTTGATCTTATTTGCCTCGATGAGTTCCTTGTTCATCAGTTCCACCTCTTCAAGGCTCTTCCTTACATTCTCATCGGCAATGGCAATGAGGCGGCTCTTCTTTCTAACGAGGATATACGAACCAGTTGTAGCGAGGATAAGAAGCAAGGCCAGGATTGTTGCCATAAAGGCAGTGTTGCGTTGCGAACGGATGATATCGTATCGTTCCTGCTCAATCTGAGGAAGGATACCACCAATCTCAAGTTTTCGTTGGTTGGCATTATAGAAGTTGATATCGTCGAGTGCAAGGTGGATATATTTTATCGCCCTCTCCGACTCTCCTTTATCAACAATACGCTCTGCAAGGAGATAGAGAGCAGTAATCTCGCGTGTTGCACTCTCATTATCGTAGATGGCTGACTCAACGAAATGTTCGATAGCCTTATCCTCATTGCCCAATGCCACATAAACCCATGCCATTTCAGCCATTACCATAGCCTTAGCGTGGGTATCGAGCGACTTAAAGGTAAAACATTTCTCATAGGATTTGAGAGCATCCTCAAGTTTGCCCTCCCTCATCTGACGGGCTCCTAAATAATCCCAATAATCGTAGGTGTCTTTCGGTGTTATATTACAGAGCGAATCGAGATATGCGTGGCTCTGCTGAACATACTCGTCGTGCAGTTCATTGTTTGGAATACGGATTGCCTCCTCGTTCCAAAGCCTATAGAGCGTGAAATAATATAATTGCTTGATTTCGCGAGAACTGTTGCTTACATCAATGTCGGAAAGCAACTTGTTTGCCTGAAGAGGAATACCTGCTGACACAAGACTGAAAGCAAGATAGCACTGTGATTCATTGATGAGTTCCTGGTCGTCAATCTTCTTTGCTGTCTCAAGACAACGCTTTGCATATACTGATGCTGAATCGTAGCGATAACTCTTATACTCTTCGAAAAGTTTGCGCTCGGTATCAAACCTCACCCTTTCATCTGATGTTTCATTCAATAAAGACCGCAGATGATCAATGCGTTCAATCCTCACTTTTTCGTATTCAGCCTTATGGTTCAGGCTCTTGTCAAGACGGTCGAGTAGAGTCTTCACATCGGTCGATGCAAAGGCTACTGATGATACGCATAGCAGTAACAAAACAGATGCGAATATCTTGTTGTTAGTTCTCATACATGCAAATTTAGCAAAAATGAGAATAAAACAGCGAGATATTCGCACCTAATTAGAATTTATTAACAATAAAATTGTTACTGGTTGATGAAAACCTTCTGGCTGTAGGTTCCGTACTTGCCACAGACAGTGACAATATACAACCCATTGGTGAGATCGGTTGTCCACACATTTAGCGACTTGTCTGCCCTACCCTGCTTCAGCAACGAACCGTTAGGAGCTGTGATTCGCCATGTGAAAGAACTGTTGTCAGGCGACTCTATCAACAACTGGTAAAGACCTTCGGCAACACTAACCTTATACGACAGATTATCATCGGTTACACCCTTGATAGCACTGGTAGCGAAATAAGGCACCTCCGACTCAACAGAAGGAATATCGTTCTTGATATATGGCCAACCCTTTGTATCCCAGAGCACCTTATCAAGGTAGGTCACACGACCTTGATCGACATTGTCAGCCTGGAAACCGTGATAGAGAATCCAGTAATCGCCATTATCATCAATCTGCCACTCAGAGCAATGACCTGGTCCATAGACCTGTGCACTGCGATGAAGCAACTCCGACATATTATCACCTGTTGCAGCACGACCGTTCTTATCGACATAAGGTCCGGTGACCTTGTTGGAACGAGCCATCACAAGGCGGTAGGTGCTGTTTGCACCTTCGCAACAAGAACCGGCAGAACCGATGAGGTAGTAATACTTATCGTGCTTGAACACATAAGCAGCCTCCATGATACCACCGGCAACCTTCTTCTTCTCGGCACCTTCGGCAATAGAGAGACCATCCTCGCTGAGTTCAATCATATAGATATCATTGAACGAGCCCCAGAAGAGATAGTTCTTGCCGTCCTCGTCCTGAAAGAAACAAGGGTCGATGCTGTTGTTCACACCAATCTCAGGCGAGGTAAAGAGCACCTTGCTGTTTGAGTAAGGACCATAAATGCGCTTTGATGTAGCCACGCCAATGGCGCACTCATCGCCATGCCCCCATACTCCGTGTGAATAATAAAGCACATAATTGTTGCCAATCTTGTTCACATCTGGTGCCCAGAATGCCCAACCATGCTCACAGTAGTAATCAGGACGGGTGGCATCGGTGAAAGCCGTACGGAGATAATTCCAGTTCACAAGGTCCTTCGACTTCATAACCGGTATGTTATGAGTGTCTTCAGTAGCCATGAGATAGAAATATCCGTCATCGCCTCGCATCACTGTTGGATCAGGCAGCGAACGATGAGTCACAGGGTTGTTGTAAACCTGTGCCTCGCCAGCAACTGCCAGTCCAAGGAATGCTAAACAGAAAAGTATTTTCTTCATCTTTTTATTGAAGTATGTTACAATAACTGTCTATTACTCAGTTACTTTGCACGCTTTACAGTGACTGCTGCAGAGGCTGTGCTTCCATCGGCATCGAGTGCAGTGTTAGTGAGGTCGATTGGCTTGCCGGTAACATTGAGTGTGAGATAGGTCTGCTCATAGACAATCACCTTATCTTTACCATCCTCATCCTTCACTGTCTCTTCTGCATCTTCCCATGTAAGACCAGCGCTCTCGATATACGACTTAATCTGATCGTAGGTGATGGTCATATACATGGTGCTGAGTTCTCCGGCTGTCTTCTCATTGCTGAGAACAGTTACTGCCTCATTCTCATTATTGCTGAGCGACACCTCGTATGTGGCATTTGTCACGTCAATCCAACCAAGCACGAAACTGGTAGCGTCAGAACGGAGGTCGATAGTATATTCATTGTACTGGAGATGCATCTTCTTCAGCTGAGGTACACCAGGACCATCTTCGTCAACACACGATGTAAAACCTATAGCCAGCACTGCTGCCGACAGAATCATATAAATATATTTCTTCATGATTGTGTTATCATTTTAGTAATTTTATTCTGCTGGTACAAACGATGTGGTCATGTTCAAGGCGTCGATTGTGAAGGTGTACTTACCTGTAGCTGGTACGAGCCACTTGAAGTCGGAACCTGCGTTGTCACCTGCCTTTGGAAGAACATGATTTGTGAGTGGGTTACAGTTGAACTCAGGAGCGAAGAATCCGTTGCTTGAGAAGTTGTCATCAACAAGGATCTTGAATGTACCCTCGCTGGTCTCAGAACCAGGGAACTCGTTCTGTGCATAGAACTGACCTGTGTATGAGTAAACATAAGGAGTACGAGGATCAGTAGCCTGAACCATGTAACCTGCTGCGCTCTTTGTTGTCCAACCAATATCAGTACCGTCACCAACCATGTAAGGGTTAGCACCTGCTGGCATCTGGATATTGAGAACACGTACATCGAGGTACTCGTCGTTTACATCGACCATAATAGTACGGAGACCGGTCTCTGTTGTTGAGAATGTCTCATACTCACCCTCATCTTCCACATAGAGCAACTTGCCCTCACCATCGTTGTAGTATGCTGGGAATGGAGCATAAGAAGTCTTGGTGAAGTAGAATGTACATGGGGTTACATTGATCTGTGCTGAATAAACACCTGTACCAAGCTGTGGCTGAGTGAGTTCAACCATCGAAGCTCTACCATTGAGGTCTGTCATGTGGATATGGAGACTTGTTGGATACTTCTCCCAGCCGATGGCATTGAATTCATAAACAGAAACCTCTGGCTTAATATAGTGCTTATCGTTGTTGACAGTACCTACAATCTCAGCAGAAATTGGCACCTCATCACCAGGGATAGCCCAACGAGCAACAATAGAGTTGAGGTCGTTGTGGGTGATTGAGAATTCAGTGTTAGAACCTACTTCATAGTAATCAGTAGTGCTCTCGTTCTTGTTCTCTGTAGCGAAGAAACGCACGAGGTATGTTACAGGATATTCCGAAGGAATTGCATCCCATGTAAGCTTAACAGCCTCTTCATTG
>JAUNIK010000081.1:4695-9266 GCA_030523505.1 Prevotellaceae bacterium
TTGAGATAAGTACCTGAAAGACGGATGAGGTTCTTCTCTGCGTCACCACCATTACCAAATGTGAGCTTCACATGCATCTCATCTGGCTGATCAGGCAACTCATAGTACTCTGGATCAGAGTTGCAAGCACCAAGCATAGCAACTATTCCAGCGAGTGCAAACAATTTATATATTTTATTCATAATCGAATTCTTTTTAAATTCTTTATACCTTATGTATTATTATACCCATTCCCTGCTCCCTCCCTTTTGGGGAGGGCTGGGGAGAGGCTTCTTTTTTACTCAGTTGCCCAGAATGGACTCTGAACAAGGTTGGTATTCTTCTCGTACTCGTCGATATATACTGGGATGAAGTAGTACTTACGCTTCCAGATACGAGCTGGCTGCCAACCTGTCACACGCTTACAGAATGCAGAGTTGTGAGTACCCTTTGCCTCCTGCTGCTTTGTACGGGTAACAGTAACGTCCATACCCTCGTTGTAGCCTGTGAGGTCTGGAGAATAGTCGTACGACTCGCAACGCTCTGGGTTACCAGCCATCCAACGACGGATATCATACCAACGGTTGTTCTCGCAGCAGAGCTCTACACGACGCTCAAGGTGGATAACCTTACGGAGAGCAGCCTGGTTGTCGTCAACATGGATGAACTCAGGATCATCAACTGCAACATCACCGAATGTGTACTGACGCACGCCTGCACGCTCACGAATTCTATTAAGGTAGATGAGAGCAGATGAGCGAGCCTCTGATGTGTTGTATGCCTCGTTCTCAGCCTCTGCATAGTCGAGGTATGTGAAAGCAAGACGGTAGGTGAAGCCCTGACGGTCGGTAACCTTGCGTGGATCGTATGAGTCGGTCATGCAGAGACCCTTACGAGCGAGGTAACCATTCTGTGGAGCATCGTGAGGTGATGCTGTCTGGATATTATCCTTACCATTCCAATAGAAGTCGAATGTACGGCCGAGAACGGTGTTCCAAGAACCATTGTAAGATACTGCATTGTAGAAACGAGGCTCGCGGTTGCAGTACATATTGAATGTACCCTTGGCTGTGATCTCGCCTGCGTTACCTGTACCGTGCTCCCAGTTTGTAACTGCTGTTTCTACATTCTTTGAGAGTTCAGACTCCGTCTCACGGTCGTAGCCTGAGTTTGGATCGTCGATAGGAAGACCGTTCTTTGTGAAGAATGCGTCAACAAGACCCTGGTAAACACCAAGACCGTTACCACCACCAAGTTCACGAACAGAGCATACACGAAGGTATGTATCCTGATAAGAGTTGCCCTTTGTTACGGGGAATGTGATCTCGCGGTTACCCTCGCTCCACTTCTTGATGTGTACATTGTATGTTGACATGTATGGATCGAGTTCACCTGTAGGACCTGCCTCAGTATAGAGCTTGTAGCCAGCTGCTTCTGCCTCGTCGATAACGAGCTTACAAGCCTCGGCTGCCTTAATCCACTTGTTGTGGTCATATACAGGGTTGAAGATCAACTCACCCGACTTGTTGCGATAGTCCTTGTACCACTCGTTACCGTTCACCAATGGAGAAGCAGCGAAGAGAAGCATACGCGAACGAACTGTCAAAGCCATAATCTTGTTGATACGACCATACTTTGCTGGGTCGCTATACACTGCAGGGAGTGCATTTGCAGCGTCAAGCATCTCCTTATCGCAATAGTCAACGATCTCGTCGAATGGCGACTGACCTACCATCAGCTCCTCGAGGTCGAAGTCGGTTGGAGCGATATAGTCAGGACGGAATGGAGTAGCACCATAGTTCTCAGCGAGCAACCACCATGCATAAGCAGTGAGGAACTTCACCTCATTCTTCATGTTGGCAACCTCGTTCTTTGTGATTTCACCATCGTTCAGTTCATGAATACGCTGATTGAAGATATATCCCTGACGGATACGCTGTGGCATAGCAGCCCAGAGGTTACCATCCCAAGGAGAGTTGATAGTCCACTGACCGAAAATCTTCTGGATAGAAAGACGCCAATCCCACTGCTCCCAACGCTTTGATGGAGTCAAATCGTCGGCGAGAACCTCGTAGCCATCGGCTGTGAGAGCCCATTTGTCAGGGGTGTGGATCACATTATATACATTTGCGAGCCATGAGTAAACCTTATCGCGGTTCTCAAACACCATATCAACGGTAAGCTCGGTGTCTGGCTCCTTGTCGAGGTAGTCAGAACATGATGTTGTCACAGGCATTACTGCGAGTGCCATCAAACCACATGCTATATATTTTGTTATCTTTTTCATTTTCATTTCCTCCTTAATATTAGAAGTTAACATCAAGACCAAAGATTACTGAACGGTTCATTGGATACTTCAAACCGTCGCTTGTACCAAGCTCTGGGTCCCACATCTTGAAACCTGAGAAGCAGAAGAGGTTGTTACCACTGACGAATACACGGCAACTCTTAACATAGAGACTCTTGAGCCAATCCTTTGGAAGTGTGTAACCAACCTCGAAGGTCTTACAACGCAAGAAACTCATATCCTTCTTCCACCATGTTGAAGAACGGTAGTTGTGTACCTGTGGACCATAGTAAAGGCGTGGCCAAAATGCGTATGAATCCTCGTTCACACCCTCAATCCAGCGGTCTTCGATACCATGAGCATAAGCATTACCCTGTACAGATGTACCTGAACATGGGATGAAGTATGCCGAACCACCGATTACGCGGTATGTATCGCCTGTGCCCTGGAAGAAGAAGTTTACATCAAGGTTCTTGTAAGAAATTACAGCACCGAAACCGTAAACCATACGAGGGTCGGTTGTACCACCGATAAAGCCCTCATCCTCCTCAGTAATCTGACCGTCACCGTTCATATCGGTGTACTTGATATCACCAGGGAGAACTGCCTTACCAACACCTTCCTGTGAAGGAATACCGAACTTCAACTCGTAATGCTTTTTACCGTCTGCGTCGGTTGTTACATTGAAGTCATCCTCTTGGAAGAGACGCTCTGCTGTAAGACCCCAGAGTTCGTTGAGCGAACGACCTGTCTGCGAGCGGTAAGTGCCCTTACGAACTGCAGCCTCGTCGTACTCAATAACACGGTTCTTAGCGTATGTGAAGTTACCATAGAATGATGTGAACCAATCCTTGTTCCACTGCTTGTGCATATTTACAGAAACCTCGACACCGCCATTATCGACCTTACCGAAGTTAGCCCAAGGTGCAGCATTGAAACCTGTCTGTGTTGGAACCTGTGAACGACGCATGAAGATGTTCTCACGGCGCTCACGGAAGAGGTCGAAGTTTACATCGATCATATTCCACAAACCGAGTTCAACACCAAGGTTCATCTTTGTAACAGTCTCCCATGTAAGGTTTGTCACACCGATTTCACCTTCGGTGATACCGCCATAACCACGCTGGCCGGTTGTACCCCATGTGTAGCCATCAGCACCGGTATTCATTGTTGTGAGGTATGCGAAACGGCGACCACCGATATCTGAAGAACCTGCCTGACCGATAGAAGCACGGAACTTAATCTTTGAGAATGTCTGGCGCATTGACTCCATCCAGTGCTCCTCGCTCATCAACCAACCGATAGCTGCTGATGGGAAGAAACCGAAGCAATGACCCTTCTCGAAGTTTTCAGAACCGTTGTAACCGAAGTTGAACTCAGCAACATAACGGTTGTCGTATGTATAAGAAACACGACCAGCGATACCCTGCTTTCTGTAGTCCTGAACATCACCATCGTCGTATGCGCTCTGGTTGTAGAGGAGCAAAGAGTTAACCTCCGACTTGCCGAAACGACGATCGTAGTTCACACTTGCCTCGAAGTAAACCTGAGTATTACCATAGCCATCACCCTGTGAATAAGAGCCCATTGACTCATCACCTGGACGAATCACCTTATATACAAGATTACCATGCTCGTCGCGCTCGTATGTAGCCTGTACTGTTGAAACGTTGGCTGTACGACCACGCGAACTTCTGTTCCAACGGTCGAAACTGAACACTGCCTTTGCCTTCAAACCAGGAGTAATCATCTTCAAATCCTGCTCTACAGAGAACATTGTCTGCAACTTTGATGATGTGATGAAGTCGTAACCGCCCTGTGTTACATCCTTCCAAGGGTTGGCACGGTTTGGCTCAACAGGAATGTTACCATCGCTGTAACGGAATGGATGTACGAATGGAAGAGTTGCGAAAGCATTAGAGAAAGCCTCGTCGGTATTTACACGCTGCTTCTTGAAGCGGTTCAGGTAACCACCAATATTAACACGCAACAAAGTAGTCTTTGTCACATCCATATCAAGGTTTGAACGGAGGTTATACTGTTGGTTGTTTGTAGCATTATCATAGATAAGGCTCTTGTCCTGCTCAAGGATACCAGTCTCCTTGAAGTAAGAAGCCACGATAGAATAGCGCAAGAAGTCAGAACCACCACTTACATCAAGGTTACCACGAGTGGTATAAGCATAATCCTTTGTGATAGCGTCAACCCAGTTTACATCAGGATAGATATCTGGATCATAACCTGAGCGGGTGCGATCAATTCTCTGCTGTGCGAATGGCAAGCCCTTCATTTCCAGTTCGTAGTT
>JAUNIK010000647.1 GCA_030523505.1 Prevotellaceae bacterium
CTTCGACGATATCAACATAGATGTTAACCTGATTGACGAACTCGGTATGACCTCTCTGCAAATCATGCAGGCAACCACGAGCTTGGCATTTACCAGTTTCTATATCTCTGCCAAAGACTTCATCGACAATAAGACCATTCGTCAGATAGCAGCCAACCATGCTGCCACACCTTGCTATTGGTACAACAGTCCTGACAAGCATCGTCCCGTTATGATTATCGTCAGTGGCTATACTAGTTTCTCGTTCCTCTATACCAAATGGGTAAGAAACATTCAAGACCATTATTCCATCTTTGTGATAGAGTCTTATCACGACACAATGGAGGTAATGGATATGGACACCCTCACAGACAAGTATTATGACATGGTGAAGTCCGTCATCAGCGAATACGGATGCGACATTCTAACTGGTTTCTGTCTGGGAGGAGAGATTGCACTCTATTTAGCACATAAGATAGCCCTAAGAGACAATATTCTTCCCCATGCTATTGTTCTTGACGGAGAGGTTGACAGAGGACCAGAATATCGGGAGAAGACGCCCACCTTCATCTTCCCCGACTTCACGCCCGAAATCAATGACTTACGTTTCGACCAGGACATGACCTTGGTAGAGACTACACCTGATTTCCATTATCAAGGACGCGTCACCTCTATTCTCTCCAAGAACTTTAACGATAAGTTCAGCGATGTTTTTGAAGACAAAGCGCTGTCAAAGGAATACTTAGAGTTTGCCCGTTCTTATTTTGACAGGTCACCAGCATACTGGAAACGGCGCTATCCTGAATGCGAGTTGTTGTTCGTAGATTCTAATCACGATACCTATCTGCTCGACCAGCCCAGCGTGTCATTTCTTACCGAATATTTCAGTCATCTGGCAGCGCAAATTCCTAACAAAAATCAAATAAAATAACGATTTTTGCAAGTTTTTGCTATCTCGGCTTTGCAATTTCGGGATTTTTATTTACCTTTGCAAATGATTTAAACAGACTTAGAATGGAAGCTTTCTTCAGGACGCATAGGTACTTAGTAGAACATGTCAACGCTCCAGTTCGTCGCACCCTTATGGATGAGATTGATTGGAACGACCGTTTGATTGGTATTAAAGGTACCCGTGGCATTGGTAAAACCACCTTCCTTCTACAGTATGCCAAAGAGAAGTTTGACATCAACGATCGTCAGTGTCTGTATGTCAACATGAACAACTTCTACTTTCAGGGACATGGCATTGCCGAGTTTGCAGGTCAGTTCTGCAGACACGGTGGCAGAGTGCTGCTCATCGACCAAGTATTCAAGCAGCCCGACTGGAGTGCTGAACTCAGAAAATGCTATGACCTCTATCCCTATCTGAAAATAGTATTTACGGGCAGTAGCGTGATGCGCCTGAAAGACGAGAACCCAGAGCTTAATGGCATCGTAAAGTCATACAATCTCCGTGGTTTCTCCTTCCGCGAGTTCATCAATCTGATGACGGGAAATAATTTCCAGCCCTATACGCTGGATGACATTCTGAAGAATCACGAGCACATCATCAAGCAGATACTTCCTAAGGTATCGCCCAACCGCTATTTCCAGGACTACATCCATCATGGTTTCTACCCCTTCTTCCAGGA
>JAUNIK010000648.1 GCA_030523505.1 Prevotellaceae bacterium
AAGAATAATCCATCAAGACGAAATCAATGCTATCCTTTGGGAAAACAGAGACAAAACCGGCAGTGAATGGGTTGACTCTGTACTTCAGTATTTGCAGATAAAAGTTGAGGTTAAAGGTTTGGGAAACCTACCAAAGTCCAATGACGAGAAGCGATACACATTTTGCAGCAATCATCCACTGGGAGGACCTGACGGCCTTCTAATAGCCCAACTTCTCGGTCATCAGTACAACGGCAACATACGGCTGTTGGTCAACGACCTACTGATGAATTTACCTGGCCTTGCCCCCCTCTGCGTTCCAGTCAATACCGTTGCCCATAAAAGCAACAAGAACACGTCAGAGACCATAAATGCAGCCTTTAACGAGGGCTATAACATGTTTTTCTTTCCTGCAGGCCTATGTTCCAGAAAAATAAATGGGAAGATACAAGACCTGCCCTGGACTAAGACATTCATTACAAAAAGCATACAACACCAACGGGATATTGTGCCAATGCATATATCAGGACGTAACAGCGACAAGTTCTACCGTATTGCAAATATATGCAAAACGCTGCACTCACCAGTCAACGTAGCCATGCTGTACCTTGCAGACGAACTCTTCCGCAATACCGACAAGACATTCACCATAACCATTGGTGCCCCCATCTCATGGCAGACATTTGACAAGACAAGAAGCATGTCAGAATGGGATGGATTTGTACAAAATAAAGTTTACGAATTATAAATGGACAACATGCAACCTATCATCGATCCCATACCATTGGATCTTTTACTCAAGGAGCTGACGCCCGAGAAGCGTCTGCGCATGACGAACAAGAGCAGTAATGAGATATACATTATTACAGCTCATGATTCTCCAAATGTATTACGTGAAATAGGCCGACTGAGGGAAATAACCTTCAGGTTAGCTGGCGGAGGAACAGGAAAAGGATGTGACCTTGATGAATTTGACACATGCGAGAACTGCTATAAGCAACTCATCGTGTGGAACCCAGAATCTCAGGAGATAATCGGCGGCTACAGATATTTGATGGGCGACGAATGGGATTATGATGAAAAAGGCCAGCCTATATTGGCTACCAGCCACATGTTCATCTTTTCAGAAAAGTTTATTAAGGAATACGCCCCATATACAATAGAATTAGGAAGGAGCTTCGTAACTCCCGAATACCAAAGCAGCAAGAAAGGTGCCAAAAGCCTGTTTGCACTTGACAATCTATGGGATGGACTGGGGGCATTGACTGTCATAAATCCGAAGATGAAGTATTATTTCGGAAAAATGACGATGTATCCGTCATATATACGGTTTGGCAGAGACCTTATTCTTTACTTCCTGAAGAAATATTTCGATGACAGCGATAAACTTATTCTGCCGATAAAACCGCTTAAACTAGATACCCCCGAAGAGGAACTTGCCCAGGTTTTCTGCGGACGAGACTTCAAGGAGGATTACCGCATCCTGAATGGCGGAATACGTGCTTTAGGATTTAACATTCCACCATTAGTCAACGCCTACATGAACCTTTCGCCTACCATGAAGCTGTTTGGCACGGCCATCAACAAAGGCTTTGGCGATGTTGAGGAGACTGGCATTCTTATTGCCGTTA
>JAUNIK010000082.1 GCA_030523505.1 Prevotellaceae bacterium
AATTCACTGCCAAGGCAGCCGTGACCGACTATTTCGACCGCTCCACTATCAGTTCCGGCCAACAGCAAATCAATGCCTCCTCGGCATGCGACATCGAGATAGGATTGAGGTGGAGGTGGTAAACAATGAAATAATGGTTAAAAAACAATAAAATGGAACAACCAGTATTGAATGAACACAACAAGAGTGAGCATCGGCCGTCACATACCGCCGAACATCTGCTCAACCAGACTATGATGTATGTCCATGCATCGGTCAGCATGTGGAATCCACTGGGGCAATCGGTTCATTCCGCATCACCAGTACAAGCTATAACGAAGGTTCATTCCGCATAGTATTTAGAGTGAGTCCAACAGCGGATTGAGAATAGGCTAATGGTTCTTCCTGTAACTCATTATAGCCCAAATGCCCATGACGGAGGCTATGCAGAGGAGAGCCAAGAGCTGGTGGGCAACACTATGTAAAGAGCCTCCACGCACGAATACGGTGCGGATGCCATCCACGAAATAGTGCATAGGGTTGATATAGGTGGTGAGGTATGCCAGGTGGGGCATGGAACGCGTGGGAGTGAACAAGCCGCTGAGCAAGAGCATGCACACCACAAAGAACCACATCACGAAGATGGCCTGCTGCATCGTGTCGCTATAATTAGAGATGATGAGCCCGAAACTGCTCCAGAAGAGTGCCAACAGCATTGCCAAGGCAAAGACAATCCATAGGGGACCCTGACAGGTGATGTCATATATCAACCACGACAGTACAAGACATACAACGACGATAAACAAGGCTATCAACCAATAAGGAATGAGTTTGGCAAGGATGAATGCCCACTTCGGCACGGGGGTTACGTTTATCTGTTCGATGGTGCCAGCCTCCTTTTCGCCCACGATGTTGAGAGTGGGCAGGAAACCACACATCAGCATCATCACCATGGCAAAGAGGGCTGGAATCATAAACACCTTATAATTCAGATGCTTATTATATAAGAATAAGGTGGAAATCTTCGACTGCATTGCCGCCACGGAGGGATTGACCTTCGTAGTGACAATCTGCGAGAGATAGGCACTACCCATCGAACCTTTTGTGCCATTGACGGCATTGGCTGCAATAAGCACCTGAGGATTGCGCTTCTGAATTAACTCTCGACTGAAATGTTGCGGTATCACCATCACCACGTCGGCATCCATCTTATCGATGTCCTTGAGGGCGGCATCGTATGTGGGTTTCTGCCCGTTGAAGATGAAATAGCTGCTTGCCTCAATGCTCTGCACGAGTTGGCGAGAGAGGGTGGAATGGTCGTTATCCACCACATCCACACGTATGTTCTTCACCTCCTGGTTCATCACCCACGGCATTACGCACATCATCATTATCGGGAAGATGATGATGAGACGAGGCAGAAACGCATTGCGGCGTATCTGCAGGAATTCCTTTTGAATTAAATATTTCAGCATAACCTTTTCTTGAATTTAGCGAGTGCCACAATCAGAATAAATAATGCCATCGCCGAGAGAATGACAATCTCACGGACGACATTGCTGATATCCACACCCATTATCATGAGTTTGCGCATGGCTTGTATGTAATACCGCGGAGGCACAACGGCGGCAATCCACTGCAATATCTCCGGCATCGACTCCACGGGGAAAATCATGCCCGAGAGCATCACTATCGGAACAAGCAGCACCATAGCAGAGAGCAACAGGGCCATAAGTTGGGTGGTGGCGATGTTGGAGATGAGCAATCCAAGCGAGAGGGCGAGGATGATATATATGGTGGAGACTATATATATCCACACAACACTTCCCGCCAACGGTACATCGAGCACATAGCGCGCCATGAGCAGGATGGTGGTGAGAATGGCAAAGGCAAGTACGAGATATGGCACCACCTTGGCCATTATTATCATAAGCGGACGCACAGGCGACACGAGCAGAACCTCCATCGTGCCACGCTCTTTCTCGCGCACAATAGATATGGATGTCATCATGGCGCATACGAGCATCAGTAGCATACCAAGAATAGCCGGAACAAAGTTGTAGGCTGAGCGCATCTGGGGGTTATATAGCAGCTTGGCATTGACTATGCCTCCCGATGAATTGACTATTACGTTCGAGGCATAGTTAGTCCATTGCTGCGCCATATTCGGGTCGGCACCATCCACAACAAACTGTATGCCAGAGTGTTTAGAGGCAAAGTCGGGTGCGAATACCACTGCCATGTCCGCCTTCTGATTGCGTATGAGCAGTTCGGCATCACGAGGTGTCGCAACTGTTTGGGTTATGGTGAAATATTCCGATTGCGAGAGTCGCTCCACGGCACTATGTGTCTGCATATCCATCTGCGAGGTGACGACGATGGTGCGCACGTTCTTCACGTCGGTAGTGATGGCCAAGCCGAAGAGCAGCATCAACACCACCGGCATACCGAAGAGTATGAGCATCGTACGCTTGTCACGCAATATATGCCAAGCTTCTTTTCTTACAAATGATATAAACTGTTTCATTCTTCACTCTTCATTTATTAACTGTCTCCTCTTTTTGCTTCTCTTGCGAGATAAGTGAATACATGATCCATATCCGGCAGACCGAACCTTCGCTTTAGTTCCTCAGGCGTACCCATGGCACTTATCTTGCCATCCACCATGATACTGATGCGGTCGCAGTATTCAGCCTCATCCATATAATGGGTAGTGACGAAGACGGTTATGCCACGGTGGGCGGCATCATATATGAGTTGCCAGAACTGTCGGCGCGTGGCTGGATCAACACCTCCAGTCGGTTCGTCGAGAAAGACAATCTTCGGTTCGTGGAAGATGGCAACCGAGAAGGCGAGTTTCTGTTTCCAACCGAGAGGCAGAGAGCCAACAAGGTCGTTGCGATGGTCGGCAAACTCTAACTGCTCTAAGAGCAAGTCGGTTTTTCGAGTAATATCCTTTGCTGGCATACCGTATATTCCGCCAAACAAGCGTATATTCTCAGCCACGGTCAGGTCTTCATACAGAGAGAACTTCTGACTCATATAACCTATATGCTTCTTAATGTCCTCATATTCAGTGCTGACATCATATCCCGCCACCTTTCCCTTGCCGCATGTAGGCTGGTTAAGTCCTGTGAGGATGTGCATGGCAGTTGTCTTGCCCGCTCCGTTGGCTCCGAGGAAACCGAATATCTCCCCTTTTTTCACCGTAAACGATATGTCGTTCACTGCACGGAACTCACCGAAGGCCTTGACGAGATGCTCCACCTCGATGACATTCTCTTCATTCGTCCCGTCGCTTGCCGACTTGCGCTCAATTGCAGGGGGATTGAAGATGTCGCCAAAGCGGTCGAGAATGATTTCGGGAGTGTCTATACCCTGCACCCTACCCTCGTTGAGAAATACCACACGCTCGCACCTTCTTACCTCGTCAAGATAGGGAGTGGAGGCAACGATAGTGATACCACGCTCCTTGAGCATGGAGAGCATATCCCAAAACTCCTTGCGGCTCACGGGGTCAACACCCGTTGTGGGTTCGTCGAGGAAAAGCACCGAGGGTTGGTGTACCAAGGCGCATGACAACGCCAACTTCTGCTTCATACCGCCCGACAATGCCCCAGCCTTGCGATTGCGAAATCGCTCAATCTGACTATATATAGCCTTGATGCTATCATAACCCTCATCAACGGTAGTGCCGAAGAGAGTGGCGAAGAACTTTAGGTTCTCCTCCACGGTAAGGTCTTGATAGAGTGAGAATCGCCCCGGCATATATCCCACGCGTCGGCGTATCTCCTTCATCTGGCTCACCACGTCGAAGCCATCCACCGAAGCCTTGCCTGAGTCGGGAAGAAGGAGAGTACAGAGTATGCGGAACAGAGTGGTCTTGCCCGCACCATCCGGACCGATAAGCCCGAACAGCTCGCCCTTGCCAACGTCAAGACTGACATCGCTCAAAGCCTGCACCTTTCCGAAGGTCTTACAGATATTCTCAACAACTATCATATAAAACTTTAATTCTTTAATCTTTTAATATTTTAATTTCGCTCCGCGAGCCTCACCTCCCCATACATTCCGATCTTCACATATCCGTCCCCTTTTATCATCACCTTAATTGCATAAACAAGGTCGGCACGCTCATCATCGGTGAGTATGGTCTTGGGGGTAAACTCAGAGCGAGTAGATATCCATGTCACCTTGCCTTGGTATTCCTTCTTCTCACCATTGCCATAGTCGGCAAAGACGATGGCCTTCTGCCCTATCTTGATGTCCTTTAACTGTGCGGAGGTGACGTATGCACGGAGATACATGTTCTCAGTATCGGCAATCTTGAATAGCGGTTTGCCTGTGGAGACAAACTCGCCACGCTCCACATATTTCTCAAGCACAGTGCCATTTGTGGGGACAAGGATATGGCACTTGCAAAGCTGGTCGCGCAACTGGTCGATCTGAACACCGGTAGCTGCCATCTGTTTGTCGAGGGCATTGGTGCTCACCGTCAATGACGAAATCTGCGCATCAAGTTGACGTTGAAGCACATCCACCTGACTATTGGCATCATCGAGCATCTTACTCGGAGCGGCACCGTCAGCCACAAGTTCCTTGTATCGCTGTTGGTCTTGCTTGGCTTTGACTAATTGCTGACGAGTGGCGGCAATCTGCTTTTCCAACTCCGGCTTCTGACTCTGATATACACTCTTGATGGCTCCTGCCTGTTGTATCTTCAACCATAATTGGGTGGTGTCGATAAGTCCCACTTCTTTATCCTTCATGATGTTGTCTCCCTCCTCGACATTAAATGTCAAGAGGGCACCTGGCTGCTCGGCATATACCGTAGTCTCGGTTGCTTCAAACACGCCAGTGGCATCATATTCATTCTCTTTGTTTCCGCAGGCATGCAACATCATTGCCACGCCTGCCAATAATATTATTTTCTTCATATCAGCCAATTCTAAATTGTAAATTCTAAATTATTCCTGATTTGTTGTAAACTTCAAGTCATATATCTCTTTCAGCATTTCTATCTCGTGAATGGTATGCTGCACACGTGCTGTATTCTCGTTGTTTATCTCCCTCACAAGGTCATTGACATCAATGATGCCATGAGAGAGCTTCGACTCCGCAGCCTTGCGTATCGACGAGCGGAGGGATATTATCTCCTCATCATCAGACATTATTTGGAAATAGCGCGAGATATTCTCCTTCTGCTGAATCTGTTCCATGTTATTGTCGAAGAGAAAACGCTCGCGACTCACCTCTGCCGACTCGCGCTGGAGTTGTATCTTGGCTTTGTCGTTCTTGCGGGTATATAGCGCACCGATATTCCACGTCAGGCGTGCACCAATCATCCCGTTCCACGAGAACTTGCGCCCCATCATATCCTCGAACATATTATATCCCGGATAACCATAGAAACCCTGGGCAAAGACACCCAATCGTGGCATAAGGGCTGCATCGAGAGCCTTCGCCTGACTGTCGGCAAGGCGCAGTTGGGCATCAATGAGCTTTAGCTCGGGGCGGAGATTATTCAGATTATCCGGAATTTCCGGATAATCTCGATTTTTCGGATAAGCCGGAATATCCGGCTTAATGGGACTATTGACATCTATCCCGCAGAACGTGGACAACATTCTTATTAGGGCTGTGCGTTGGGATTTCAGGCTTGTCATCTGCTGCACCACATTCAACCGCTCCGCCTTCACGTTCTGCCAATCGCTCTCGGAGGCAGTGCCGCCCTTGAGCATTGCGACGAGTTTTTTCTCGTTGCCTTCCAATACCTTTTGCAGATCTTCATTCAGGCGGATTTGCTCGTCTATGAGCAGCAGCGAGAAATACATCTCGTTAACTCGCTTGCGTACATTATATATATTCACCTCGTTCTGCAACTGCTGAACATCGCCTTGTCGGCGGGCAATATCCTTCTGGCTCCTGATGCTGCCGCCGTCATATATTGTCTGTTGCACATCGATGCCAATGCGATATTGGTCTTTTTTGAGACCTTCCATTGAGATGCCCATCTGCTGATAGAGTTTCTGGAATTCGTCGGGGAATGCCGTCACGTCACTCTGCAGAGTAGCCTGTGCCGATGCAGACACCTGCGGCAACCATCCCTTTTGGATGTTCGCAACTGTCAAATCGGTGGTTTTCTCTATCAGTCCATACTGTCGTATGAGCGGATAATTGCTCTCCACCGCCCGCCAGCATTCCTCCAAGGTCTGCCCTAAAAGCATCTGAGGCAAGAGCATAAGTGATAGTAATAATCTTCTCATAATCATTGTTTTTCTAATTCTGCTGCAAAAGTAGTTCATTTTTCCGAGACTATCGCTATCCATATAAAACGAATAATGTCCTTTTTGTATTATAATGAGTAGAAAATGCTAATTATTCACCAAAATTGATTATCTTTGTCCCCGAATTGCATACAAAAAGAACATTTAGCTATGATAAAGGACAATTTGAAAACACTATCACTTTCATCTCTCGGCATCCTTGCAAGTCAACTTGACGAGAATCGCGAGAAGTCATACGTAAGCCATAACCTTGCTGTGGCAAGGATATGGACAAACAACCTTGCCCGCCATTTCCTTTCGCAGCCATTTATGATGAATGAGCTGAGAATACTTGTCTTGCGCCAAGGATATGTGGATGTGAGGGTGAACATGCTCGAACAAAGGATAGAGGCAGGCACACTGATCTTCATAGGACGATATGTAGTCACGGAGATTATGCACGTGTCCGACAACATCCATGGTTTTGTCCTAAGCCTATCCGACGAGATATTGCGTCTTTCGGTAGGCAACAGTTTGCCCAAGGCATTCAACGGCCATCTTCAGGACTTCACACTTCCTTTGTCGAATGAAGAAACAGATTTTATCGACAGCCTACACCTTATAATATATAATGCACTGAAACAGGAAATGTCCTCTACGCCAGTGGTCATCCAGCTTGTAGGTGCACTGATAATGCATATCAGCTATCTGTGGGAAAAGAGCGAGTCATCACTAACAGGAGCAAGAACACGAGAGCAGCAACTATTCTCGGATTTCATCCGGCTTGTGAGCCAGCATGCCCCTATGCATCATACCCTCGACTTCTATGCCTCCCACCTATGTGTAACCCCACGTTATATGAGCACCATTGTGAGCAACGTGAGCGGCAAGACGGCCAAATACTGGATTGATGAAGCTATCGTCAATGCCATCAAGGTGCAACTACGCTACACCGACAAGCAAGTCTCAGAAATCGCTTACGACATGAACTTCCCAAATCCCAGTTTCTTCTGCAAGTATTTCAAGCGGCTCACGGGTATGACTCCAATAGATTATCGGGATAGTAAGATAGTAGTCAAATAGCGGCAAAAATCATATTAATAGTTAAATATAATTAAGGTTCACAACTTTGTGGTCCACAAAGTTGTGAACCTTGTATTTTTTACGTATCTTTGCATCAAAAATAATAAATATGATTTTATCATGGATAAGCCATTTATATATGGAATGTCGGTGGAAGGCAATAACTTCACAGACAGGGAGAAAGAAACAAAAAGACTGAAAAAGGACTTCGAAAACGGAATAAACGTAATCCTCATATCGCCAAGGCGTATGGGGAAGACTTCGCTAGTAAAGAAAGTACGTTCCGAGATTGATAATCCTGAAATTAAGATAGTGATGATGGACATATATGACTGCCGTTCTGAATACGATTTCTACAATCGTTTTGCTTCTTCTATCATTAAGGAAACGGCTGGACGTATGGAACTTGTTATGGACAACATCAAAAAGTTTCTAGTAAGAGTTTCACCGAAGATTTCATTTAGTCCAGAGCCGATGTCAGAGTATTCTTTGGCATTGGGCATCACTCCTGAAAACTATTCTCCAGAAGAAATTCTGAATCTTCCTGAGACAATTGCAAAGGAAAAGGGCATACATATTGTTGTATGTATTGATGAATTCCAACAAATCGGCGAAATGCCAGACACATTATCCTTACAGAAGAAGATGCGTGGTATATGGCAGCATCATACGCATGTGTCATATTGCCTCTATGGGAGCAAAAAACACCTGATGACCAACCTGTTTCATAACAAGCGTATGCCATTCTACCAATTTGGTGAAACCAATGAACTTCTTGTGATAAAGACAGAAGACTGGATTCCGTTTATAAAGGAAAAATTTGCGTCGCGCAAGCTCGTGATTTCTGACGAATATGCAGCCCGTATTTGCGACTATGTAGGTAATCATTCCTCATACGTTCAGCAGTTAGCATGGAATGTTATGGTTGAAACCAACAGGGAAGTGGATGAAGAAAGTTTCGCTTGGGGATGTACAGCCTTGCTTTCCCAGTGTCACAGTTATTTTCTTGAGCAAATAAAGGGCATGAGCAGTTATCAGATGAATTTCATCCGTATTCTTTGCAGTGGATTCACAAAGAATTTTAGCAGCAAGGCAGCCCAGGACTTGTATCCTCTTGGCAGTAAGTCAAATATATCCAGAATTAAGTCGGCATTGATAGAAAGAGAACTAATAGAAGAACTGTCAGATGGAACCATCAGACTTTCTGACACCGTTTTCCAAAAGTGGTTCACGAAGGAATGGATGTAAAGATTATCCTCAGCGACTTCCAAAACTTAATATACTTTGTTAATTCCGATATGTCTCATATCACCTGCTTTTTACAAGAATCTCCGACGTGATGATGCCGAGCTTGGACAAGGCGAAGCACCGAGTAATCCTAAATACATAGAGGTCGTGATATGGGTTATGAATTGGCTTGATAGGTCGGTAGCAATCAAATCAACCCGAAACTCCTTAAAATGAAAGTCAAAGCCGAAGGCAGACAAATCCCTCGATACCACCGGTCAATATTCCAGATACAGAAAGAAATACAAAGGGCAGTCCATAGATGACATGTGACACTTATTTACTCACTCTAATATCTTTCGAATCGATATGATAATCCAGTGATGAAATTAGTGTTCGACCCCATGCCGACCTCCATAAACCAGCGTATCTTCCGCTTGCCAATTTCCAATCCGAAGGGCACGACGGAGTAAGCCAGGCTAACATGACTCTTGTCATACGGGGCAATCTCTTCCTCAGTGAGACCCTCAGACTCGAGATGCAATGACTGGAAGTGTAAGCCTGCCGACAGTTTAGAGTAGAGGCTGCACCATCTGTTGTTCAGCCACGACAGCTTTGACGACGGCATCAGGAATACCGAATGACCTTTTATATCTGTATATCCTCGCCTGATATCTGTATTTTGG
>JAUNIK010000083.1 GCA_030523505.1 Prevotellaceae bacterium
CTGAAAAACAATCAAAATCCCGTGAGGTCGTTAAGGTTACTAAAGGCTTTACGGCTCGTCAATGGGGAATTTTTCTTTATTATGCCTCTGAGGCTGAAGGAGTGTACTATGATACCATATCAAAGAATACTAATGTAAAAGAAGCTGTGGGTGCATTAGTTAAGATGACGGGATATGGTGTCAAAAGCTTTGAAGGTAAAATTATTCCCGATTTAAGCAATGAACAAGATCGGAAAGATGCTATGTTTGTCGCAAATACAATTAAGCCGGTCTTGCCGAAAACTTATGAATCAATGATGATTTATCTGGGACAATATGAATAAAATCGTTGTTTTTTAACATTTACCCCTAGGGTGCACCCAAGGGGGAGGTCCCGACCTTTGCAGCGTGATGTTCCACTAACGGACTTCACGCGCATTTTGTTTATAAATAATAATGTATCGGCTAGGTCTGAAGAACAGTACGGCCTTAGCCATGAGGGAAAGAAACATTTCCCTCGCACAGTAGGATCAATCCTACCAGAGTTAGTCATCACAGGTAATTCACCACTCGCTAAGGGCTATCGCAGCTACCTTGCGTCTAAAAATGTCAAAGGAGGACAAGATAATGGGTAATCCGATTGAACATAATTTAGAGCAGATGGATGCTATAGTAGCACAGGCTGCCGAACAAACAAAAGAACGAGTGGTTAGTTTTATCACGACCAGACGTATTGGACAGTATATTCTTGAAGGACTAAAGATGGATCCTCCAAGGGAACTTATTCCCCATGTCGTTACGGAGCATGAAACAACCATAATTTTCGGTGACACTGGTCTTGGCAAAACCATCTTCAGCATGCAAATGGCTATTAATATGGCAGAGGCGGGTGAGAAGGTGCTCTATGTGAACTTCGAGCTCAGTCAGTGGCAGGTTGCAAAACGATATCCGGACAAGGTGCTGCCTGAGACTCTCTACATCGCCAACATCGACTACACACGTATGCACGATGTGACTGACCAGAGTTTCATCCTTGCAGAAATTGAGAAGGTTGCACTGGAGTATGGAATAAACGTAATCATTATTGACAACCTCACCAACCTCTGCATCAACTCAAAGGATGGTAATGAGGCTGGCAATCTGATGCTGCAGTTGAACAGTCTCCGTATGACTCACAACTGGACCATGCTTGTACTTGCTCATGTGCCAAAGCGCAAGGCGAGCGACCCACTTTCGCTCAACGACCTTGCCGGCAGCAAGATTCTTTCAAACCTCGCAGACAATGTGATTGGCTTGAACTGGTCTAAACTCGGCAAAGACAAGCGTTACATCATTCAGTTGAAGTACCGTTCTAATCCGATAGAACTGGATTATAAGAATGTCCAGGAACTCACTTTGGTGATGAGCGATGGCTATCTGCATTTTGAGTATGGTGGCTACGATGAAGAACGCGTCCATTTGCCTCGTAGCAGAGACGAAAAGGCTGAACTGGAACGTGACATCGTCAGGGAGTTGAAGACTCCGAACGGTCTTTCTTATCGTGAGATTGCCGACAAACTTGGAACCAGTCTTGGCAATGTGCAGCGCACTGCAAAGAATCATGGTTTGTGCCGTGGCGGTAAAAAGGAACAGTCGACAAAAGGATAGGTTGTGATAACAAATGTATCAGATGTGTATCAATTCCATTTTTTGATACAAAATCATATATAACATATTATAATTCAGGTATTTATGGTGTATCAATGCCGATACAGCACATGTATCAACAACTACTTGTATGTATCTGT
Organism: Prevotellaceae bacterium; assembly: GCA_030523505.1. Taxonomy (GTDB): domain Bacteria; phylum Bacteroidota; class Bacteroidia; order Bacteroidales; family Bacteroidaceae; genus Prevotella. The sequence continues at coordinate 1,767 of JAUNIK010000083.1, forward strand.
TATGATACAACCTAATGCTCTGATAATCCGTGTTTTATGTGATGTTTTGTATCAAACTCGGGATGATACACTCTGGTACAACAACAGAAACTGATACACTATGATAAAATTCGTTCTTGAACATTATCGCTCTGGTGGTAGCAATCGCTACACATGCCCAGGGTGCGGGCAGAAGAAATGCTTCACCCGCTATGTTGATGTTAATACAGGAGAGCAACTGGCCGATGAATGCGGCAAGTGCAATCATGAAGCCTCGTGTGGCTACCATTACCCTCCTCGTGATTATTTTCGCGATCATCCTGATAGAGATTATTCCAGCCAGTGGGAGCGTCCTCTTGTCAATGGGAAATATTCTGTATTGGGAAACCGTGGAAATAGTGCAGCACCTGTTCACAAGGAAGTAATTCAGACAGAGTTCTTTGATAACAGTTGGGTGGAAAAGGCCAGTCTTCGTCCCAGCACTTTCCGCACATGGATGGAGCAGTTGCCTTTTGAACATGACCGTATTCAGGAAGTGCTGAAGGAATATTATGTCGGTGCAACTAATTACGATATCGTGTTCAACGGTGTAAACTACGGTCCGTCAGCAGTCTTCTGGATGATTGATGAGCAACAGCAAGTACACGATGCGAAGTTCATTGCATATACAGCGGACGGTCATCGTGTCAATGGTTGGGGTGACTCCATGCGTTCCAGATGCAAAAAAATGAATAAAGGACCTCAGTTGGAAGAAACCGAAAAGGTACTCTTTGGCTTACATCTCCTGCCTCGCTATCCGGATAAAGTCGTATGCATAGTTGAAAGTGAGAAATCGGCCCTCATCTGTGCTTGCCGCTATCCAGAATATATATGGCTTGCAACAGGTGGATGTGGAAATCTTCAAGCCTCGAAACTGCGTCCGCTGGCAAATCGTCATGTAGTAATCTATCCTGATTCCGGATGCTACGACAAATGGAAGTCTAAACTGGCTGAGTCGCCACTCAAGAGTTACACCATAAGCAATGTGATGGAAGACTACCTTCCCAACACCGACATAGCCGATGTTCTCCTTGGGGAAGCCAGGCTTCCGGATGATGAGGCCACACAGGCATTCAAACGCATGAAAGCCGATAATCCGGCTATCAGCGAACTCGCCCAACGGCTGGATCTCGTTGCTGTATCCATCGGCAAATAGCCTGTCGTAAAACCACCGCTTTGACCGTCTCGTTCCGTCGATTTCATGTCCTCATTCCATCGGTTTCAGGACTTCATTCCATTGAAATGAGGGGAGCCTCACCCCCCCCCAGCCCCTCTCCCACGAGGCGAGGGGAGACCATTCGGGAGAGGGGCATCAGTGCTGGGACATCGGCGTGTGAACAGATTTTTAAATATTTTGCTGCGACAGCGATTTTAGATTAATATTATGATGCACTCGAAGCTCATAAGAGCAAGAGCGGCATTGGCGTCAGATTCATTGGCATAGAGTTCACTCTTAGGCAATGAATATGCGACGAGGCAACAAAGGCTTAAGCCTTCATCATAATGTTAATCCATTTTTCACCTTTAATAATAAATCATTTTTCATCATAAATAAGAAACACGGGATTTCTCTGGTGGGATTAAATTCCGGGGCGAATGTTTGTGTGTTTCAAAGAAAAATAGTATTTTTGCAGATAGTATATAATAATGTGTCGTTTTTCTACAAGATAAATCTATGCTACAGATACGCTGCACGAATAATATGGTGACAAAGGAATTCCCAGAGGGTACATCACTGCTGGAAATCCTGAAAGAGTTTCCCGAACTGGAATTCAAATACCCGGTGGTATCAGCCAAAGTGAACAAGGTGAGCCAGGGACTGAAGTTCCGCGTGTTCCAGAACCGCGATGTGGAGTTCGTGGATATCAGCGACTCGAGCGGTATGCGCGTGTATATCCGCTCGCTGTGCTTCGTGCTCTACAAGGCTGCACAGGATGTGTTCCCTGGTAGCAAACTGTTCGTGGAGCACCCTCTGTCGAAGGGTTACTACTGCAATTTCAAGAAGCACAACGGACAGGGCTTGGAGGATGGCGACATCGAGAAGATAAAGGCTCGCATGAAGGAGATTGTGGCTGAAGATATGCCGTTCCATCGAAAGGAGGCTACTACGGAGGAGGCAATACGCGTGTTCCGTGAGCGTGGCTTCGCCGACAAGGTGAAACTGCTGGAAACCTCGGGCGAGCTGTACAGCGACTACTATACTCTGGGCGACACTGCCGACTATTACTACGGTTGTCTGGTGCCATCGACGGGATATGTCACCTTGTTTGACTTGCAGCCTTGCGAGAGTGGTATGCTGCTGAGGGTGCCTGACAAGAACGAGCCTGACCATCTGGCGGAGTTCATACCAATGCCGCGCACTTTCGAGGTGTATGCGGAGAATGTGAAATGGAACATCATCATGCGCCAGTCGAATGTGGGCGACCTGAACAAACACTGCCAGAAGGGACGTGCATCGGAACTGATACAGGTGTCGGAGGCTTTGCAGGAGAAGAAGATAGTTAAGATTGCTGAGGAGATTGACCGCCGTTACCGCGATGCAGAGAACCCGGTGAAACTGGTGCTCATCACTGGTCCATCGAGTTCAGGAAAGACGACATTCTGCAAACGACTGTCGATACAACTCTTAGCGTGCGGCTTGCGACCGATATCATTCTCGACCGACGACTATTTCGTGAACCGTGTGGACACTCCGAAACTGCCTAACGGCGACTATGACTTCGATAACATCGCTGCTGTGGACACTGCACTGCTGTCGGAACATCTGTCGCGACTGATGAAGGGCGAGAAGGTGGAGGTGCCGGAGTATAACTTCACCACCGGCAAGCGCGAATACAACGGAAAGAAACTGCAACTGACGGACAACCGTGTGCTTATCATCGAGGGTATCCATGCACTGAACCCGATGCTGACGGCACAGATTGACGACAGACTGAAATACAAGGTGTATATCTCGGCTCTGACATCGGTGTCGATTGACGACCACAACTGGATTCCTACTCGCGACAACCGATTGCTGCGTCGTATTATCCGTGACTATAACAAGGGTGCTTTCACGGCTCGCGAGACAATAGCACAGTGGAAGAATGTGTGTGCGAGTGAGGAGAAATGGATATTCCCATATCAGGAGGCTGCCGATGTGATGTTCAACTCGGCACTGAACATCGAGTTTGCAGTGCTTCGCAACCACGCCGAACCAATTCTGCGCTCGGTGCCTCGTAACTGCAAGGAGTATTCGGAGGCACACCGACTGTTGAAGTTCATCCATTACTTCACCCCAGTGAGCGACCAGGAGATTCCACCGACATCAATCATGCGCGAGTTCGTAGGAGGGTCAAGTTTTAAGTATTAGGGAATTTCCTCATGCGTTTAGGGAAAACCATTTTGCGGGGTGAAATAATCGTACTACTTTTGCACCAGAAGAAAACAAAAGTGTCACAATTAAAAACAATAGTTATGAAAAAATTATATACACTGTTCACAGCGATAATAATCGGCTTGGGCACAATGATGATGACATCCTGCGATGAGGACCAGATGATAGGTATGAACCTCGAGGGTACCTGGGTAGGCAATATGTACATAGTAAGAGAATGGAGCGGTCACTCATATAAGGCTACAGAGTCAGAGATCACTTTCACATCGGATCCATTCCGCAACACCAAGGGCTCCGGCTATTGGATTGACTACTACAGCGACTGCAGTTGGGACTATGTAGCAAACCACATCAGATGGGATGTGTCTGGTCGCACTCTCCATGTATACTTCGTAGAAGACCGTTATGATATCTACATCACCGACTTCCGCGTAAACAACCATCGTTTCCAGGGCTGGATTGACAGCGACAACGGTGAGTCACTGAAGTTTGATCTCGTGAAAGTTTACGACGATTCACGCAACTGGGGTGATTACAACTGGGGCTATTACGATTACTACGACTATTACGGTTACTCAAGGAGTGCAGCTACAAGCGAGTTCAACATGATTGAGGATAGCCAAAAACAGAACATGGGCAGCAACACAAGCGAGAAGCCAATCATCCACATTGCAAAGTAAAATGCCTTGAAGGCGAAAGGTTACAAAGTTACATAATAATAGAGTTAGCCCCTCTTCCCGTTCAATCAGGAGGAGGGTCTTATAGTTTTGTAGATCGCGTCAAAAAAAAGGTAACTTACAACCCTCCCCCTCACGGGGGAGATGGAGGGGGTCTTCGTGGGGCGAGGTGGAGGGGGGGCTTCTATTTATAATGAAGCTCTCCTCCGTTTTTGATCTGCGAATGCTTTATGGTATTCCCATTCAGTTTCTTGCCATTGAGATATATCGCCTTGACTGCTGAGCCGGTGTCCTCACGGGTGATATGCAGTGTACCACCAGAAGAGAGACGGAGGGTGATATCGCTGTAAGCCGGAGGGAGGAGATAGTAATAGTCCTGACCGGCATTAGGGAAGAGACCTATACCCGTGAACACATACCATGAACCCATAGCACCGGAGTCTTCATTGTCGCAGAAACCACCATCGAGCGAGAAGTTCTTCTGACGCAGACGACCGACATACTGGGAGGTGAGGTCGGGGCGGTCGCAGTGATGGAAGATGAACGGCGAGAGGAATCCAGGCTCGTTCCACAAAGCGATATGCTCATGGTCGAAACCATAGCACAGTCTTTCCACCATCTTTTTCTTTCCTCCGGAGAGACGTATGAGCGACTTGAAGTCATGCGGGGTGAAGAGCGAATAGGTCCATGAGTTTCCCTCATAGAAATATTCCACCCACGAAGCATACACCTTTGATGGAGAGAACGCCCCACCCTGCTTATCACCGCACCACTGACCATTCTCACGGCGTGGCTGGATAAAGCCATAGATATCGGCATCAGAATCCTTCAACGATGTATTAAATAATTTCTGCCAACTCTTCGAACGGCGGAGCATCTTTTTCGCAAAGGCTTTATCGCCCATCATCTTCGCCACCTCGGATACACAAAAGTCGTTGTAGGCATACTCCATTGCATTGGAGCACAACATGAGGGTATCGACCTCTGGTTGCCATCCCAACAGCTGATATTCCTTCGAACGATTGTTGAGGGCGCTCCATTTCATCCATCGGTAAGCCTCATCGCGGTCGAAGCCTCCTACCCCCTTCACAAAGGCATCGGCAATGACATTCTCGACATCATCGCCACCCTGTCGCCAGTCCCATTCGAGCGACGAGGTGAAGGTCGGGGTGCACTTACCGTCGTTCTGATAACGGAGCAGGAACGAGCGGATGGTCTTGCTCACGAATGGTTCATCGATGAGCGTGAGGAGCGGATAGCATGTACGCCATGTGTCCCAGATGCAATAATGATCGTCGATGTTCTCGCCACCGAAACGAGGATTGTCGTTGGATCTGTCGCGTGGCATCACCATAGAGAAATACAACGAGGTATAGAAGAGTTGCTTCTCCTCGTCGGTGCCCTGAATCTGTATCTTATCCAAGGCCGTGTTCCACGCCTCACGGGCGTTATCTCTCAGTGTACCGAAGCCCTTGCCGAGACACTCTTCACGGAGATACTGACAGGCATTGCTCTCGGAATTGAGCGACACTGCCACATACAGGTCTTTTGCCTTATCGTCGGAAGTGATTGGTTTTATCTGGGCGAATAGTCGCGAGATATTGCCCTGTCCGGCTCCGATGGCTGCCTGCTGCAGATTAAAATGTGGCGATGAGATGGCGAAATAAATCTTGTAGGGTTCCGCGCTGCCGAAACCGCCTTTGTAGGTGCCATAGCCACAGAGCATCTGGTTGCGGAAATCGTAGTGGATGTTTCCACCAAGGAACTCGCCGTGCTGTTCGGGCACTATATGCTGCGACAACGAGTGTGCCACATCGAGGAGTAATGTAGGTTCGTCGGCACCGTCAAGAGACTGATAAGTGAAGCGATAGGCAGCCGAATGATGATGCGGAGCCACCTCGCAGAGGATATTATAGCGACGGAGGAGGCATTTATAATAATAAGGTGTAGCCACCTCGTCGGTAATATCGGAATCATGACCGTCTTCCTCGGCATTGAAGCCTCGCTGTGGAGAGAGGAGTATCTGTCCGTAGCGCCCCCAGCCGGTTCCCGACACATGCAACTGACCGAAGCCACGCACCGGTTCGCCGGGCTTATAGCCATCGTGACCACCATCACGAGTCTGTGGGGATGGATTGACGGAGCCGTGAGGCAACTGAGGACCGATGACGCAGTTGGAACCACCCTGCTGTCCCATGAACAAATCGACATACTGACTCTGTGCAAGACAGACGCTCACACAAGACAGGAGAAGGAATGCTGAAAGGATTCTCCTCATATACAGTTCGTTTGGTTTATTCGTTGACCATCGGTTTCACCATTACCTGACGCTGGGTGCTCACCGGGAAGAAACGGAACAAGCGTACCTTATCCATCTTCGCGTCCGGCATGACGGTACTACGGAACCAGAAAACATGATTATGGGCAAAACGATCGAGTATCTTGTCGATATCATCGGAAGAATCACTGTTCCACCCCATGCAGAACACCGGGCGACCGAACTTCTGGCACACAGCCCCGAGCCATGCTATATGATCAGCATTGTCGCCACCATAATAAGAAACGACATCCGACAAGCTCCATGCCTTATATACTATCTTATCAGACGAGGTGTCGCCATAAATCAGATGAGTCCATCCGGCAGTTCTGCCATGGAGCATTGCCTCCCATGGGTTGAAACCCTCAGGGAATTCCTGGACACGGACAAAAGGAGTCATGGTGAGAGGTTGGTTGGCATAAGCCTGACGGCCATAGCGGAAGAGCGAGGTGACAAGTTGCATCTTGCGGTCGAGGTCGGTTTCGTGGATGCCCTGATCCCAGAACAAATCCCATGCAAGGATGCGAGGGTCGGCATAGAAACGGTTGATGACACAGAGCACATATTCCTGCAGTTCCTCAACGGAACGTCCACGGGTGGAATAATCGGTGAGGAGAACCGGTTGTACGAGAGTGCCACGCTTGTCGTATTTGTCGAGCACAGCATCAAGATCCTTGTAGAACGCCTCGCGATTCTGCTTCCAGTTGTCGATATTGAAGCACACACGGATGGCATTATATCCATCATTCTCCGAAACGGATTCATCGATATGATTGGCATCGGTGTATCCCTTTACAGGTCCGATGGACATCCATTTCCATGCACGCTCCGTAGTGAAACGGTCGGTTATTTCAACTCCCTCGTCGAAGTTATCGGTGAAATGATAGTCGCGGATGAGTTGCAGTTCACGCTCGTCGATAGGAGTGCCATCGGCATAGAGAATATTATGGAACGAAGGTTCGTAGGCATCGAGCGTGGAGCGGTCCCAGCGCGATTCCCAGTTGCGGTCGTTCATATACAACCCCCAGATGTAGAATACCAACTTATAAGGATCAAAGTCTGATAATGAACTAGCTAATCACGA
>JAUNIK010000084.1 GCA_030523505.1 Prevotellaceae bacterium
CGGCACGGCCGAGCAGACGGTCAACGGTGTTGATGACCACCTTGATGATATCGATATTCTTCCACTCGTTGAAGCCGCCGATGTTATAAGTCTCTGCAATCTTACCATTATGGAATATAGTATCGATGGCGCGAGCATGATCCTCAACATACAACCAGTCGCGTACATTCTCGCCTTTTCCATAGACAGGGAGCGGCTTGCGATGGCGGATGTTGTTGATGAACAGCGGAATCAGCTTCTCCGGGAACTGATAAGGACCGTAGTTGTTGGAGCAGTTGGTCACGATGGTAGGCATTCCGTATGTGTCGTGATATGCACGGACGAAATGATCGCTTGACGCCTTTGCTGCCGAATAAGGCGAATGAGGATTGTATTTCGTTGTCTCCTCGAAGAAGTCCTCACCATAAGCCTCGTGCTGGTTGCCCGACGAAGCCTTTGTCGAGAATGGCGCAGGCACGCCCTCAGGGTGAGTCATCTCCAATGCACCATACACCTCATCGGTCGAGATATGGTAGAAACGCTTGCCCTCGTATTTTTCTGGAAGGCTCTCCCAATAGAGTTTAGCAGCCTGGAGAAGCGAGAGAGTACCCATCACATTTGTGCGGGCAAAGGTGAAAGGGTCTTTGATGGAACGGTCTACATGGCTCTCAGCAGCAAGGTGGATGATTCCGTCGATATGCTCGTCGTGCATCAACTGATAGAAAGCCTCGAAGTCGCAGATGTCCATCTTTACGAACTTATAGTTTGGCTTGTCCTCGATATCTTTCAGATTGGCGAGGTTACCAGCATAAGTCAACTTGTCCAGGTTGATGATGTTGTACTCTGGATACTTGTTTACGAAAAGGCGAACCACATGACTTCCGATAAAGCCAGCACCGCCGGTTATGACAATATTCTTCATATTTTGATTTTTTGTTTTCTATATAACGCGTAAATCATAGATTTATTGTGGTAAATCTACAACCGTGACCTGTTTTCTCCCAGTTCAATCACCTCCAGGTCCTTGAATGTCTTACCGTCAACCGTCAGTCGCATTATGGTGCGAGTAGGTTGCCATCCCATCTGTCCGGCAGCCCCAGGGTTGAGGTGAAGCAGGTTGAGGGTCTTGTCGAACTGCACCTTCAGCAGGTGGCTGTGACCACAAACGAACAAGTCGGGTGGTGAAGCATAGATTTGCGAACGCACCCGGGCATCGTAGTTGCCGGGATATCCACCGATATGAGTCAGCAGAACATCAGCATCTTCGCATTTGAACCGCAGTTTCTCGGGATAGGTGAACCGCAAATCACCCGAATCGCAGTTGCCCACAACTGCCCGGAGCGGTTTCAGAGCCGCCAATCGAGCCGCCACATCCGATGACCCGATGTCTCCGGCATGCCAAATCTCGTCGCACTCAGCGAAGTATTTCTCGAATTTAGGATCCCAATATCCGTGGGTATCGCTTATTATTCCAATTCTTTTCATTTCTTTTTCATGTAAACTGAACTGTTAGCCTGAGGCGCCATTCCTCGTGGAGCGGCTCCATTGCGCGATGAGTAGAAACTGTAATTCCTCTCATCCGGTTCTTCCTCGATGTGCTCCCTCTGCATCCGGCGGAACTTTTTCAGATAGATATATCCCATCGCAGCTGTTGTTATGGAAGCCAGAAGGTCGGAAACAGGCAGTGAAAGCCATACACCATCGACACCCATGAGGTTGGAAAGGATGACGATAGCAGGGATGAGGAACAGCAACTGACGCGACAAACTCAGGAAGATGCTAATCTTTGCCTTGCCTATTGACTGGAAGAAGTTTGTTATGACCATCTGGAAACCGATGATAAACAGCACAGCACCATTGATTCTCAGGCCGTGGACAGAACTCTCGATAAGTTCTGCATCATGGGTGAACAGACGCACGCAAACCTCTGGGAAGAACACGCAGATAGCCCATCCGAGGGTTGTGACGCACGAAGCACCCACAATAGCCACACCGACAACATTCAGCATTCGGTCGTATTTCTGTGCACCGTAGTTGTATCCCGCAATAGGTTGCATACCCTGGTTGATGCCCATTGTCACCATGATGAATATGAACACGATACGATTGCCGATGCCGTAGGCACCCACAGCCATGTCGCCACCCTCGCGCACCAGTGCTGTGTTGATGAAGATAACCACAAGACACGAGCACACATTCATGGCGAAAGGAGAACTGCCGATAGCGATGATATCCTTCACCAGATTCTTCTGCAGATGATAGATGCCGCGACGAAGATGTAACAGTTCGTTTTTGTTGCTGAACAGATAGAACTGCCAGCACATTGCGAGGAACTGCGAGAGTATCGTGGCGTAAGCAGCACCGCGTATGCCCAGCCCGAATGTGTAGATAAACAGAGGGTCGAGCAGGGTGTTCAGTATCACGGTGAACATCGTAGCGAACATTGCATGCCGTGGTTTAGAGGCGGCGCGGAGCACTGCGTTCATGCCGAAATACAGATGTGTGATGGCATTTCCCGCAAGAATCACAATCATATAGTCGCGAGCGTAAGGCAGAGTCTGCTCACTCGCACCGAAGAATTGCAGGATAGGATCAAGGAAATAAAGACACACTGCACCGAAGATGATACCAGTGATGATGTTCAGCGTGATGTTATTGCCGAAAGCCTCCTGTGCCGTTTTATAGTCTTTCTGTCCGAGTCTTACCGAAATCAATGTCGATGAACCCACACCGATGGCTGCTCCGAAAGCAGCGGAGAGGTTCATGAATGGGAATGTGATGGCAAGTCCGCTGATGGCCAACGGTCCTACACCTCTGCCGATGAAAATCGAGTCCACCATATTATATAATGATGAGGCCGTCATTGCGATGATGGCAGGTATGGCGTATTGCATCAGCAGTTGCCCTACGGGTTTTGTACCGAGTTCAAGTGTTGCTTTGTTATTGCTCATTTCTAATCATTTTCTTATTATTCGGCAAAGATACGATTTTTTTTGCTATTCTCAAAGAGAATACTGCGAGAAATTGTCGCCAGTCAATTAAATCATGCCTTCGTGGCATTTGGTTTTTCTGCCAAAAACCGTTTCGCAACACCCTCAAACCGAGGGAGTCAGACGCTATTGGTGGTTTGTTTTTGGTAATTATTCCCGCGGAATCGTTGTTTTCTCGTTTTTTTATACTAAATTTGCATCTGTAATGGAAAGTATGACACTTTTTGAACTGAACTCGCTTGTCAGTCGTGCGATAGAGACAACCCTCCCGGACAGTTTCTGGGTGGAGGCCGAACTCATGGAAATCCGTGAGGTCAGGGGGCATTGCTATATGGAACTGGTGCAGAAAGACATGTTCTCAGCCACCCCAGTCGCCAAGGCTTCGGCGAAGTGCTGGCAGAGTTCGTGGGTGAAGGTGCAGCAGAAATTCCGCAAGACAGCCGGTAGTAATCCGATGCCAGGCATGCAACTCCTTGTGAAGGCTAAAGTAAACTTCCATCCAACCTATGGTTACTCCTTGATAATCAGCGATATAGACCCAACATACACTGTGGGCGATATGGCTCGCAAACGCCAGGAGATAATCGACCAGTTGAAGGCTGAGGGAGTCTTCGAACTGCAGAAGGAACTCACCCTGCCTCTTTTCTGCAAACGGGTAGCCGTAATCTCTGCAGCCAATGCAGCGGGATATGGTGATTTCTACGACCAGCTCTTGAACAACGAGTGCGGGTTCTGCTTCGAGGTGACATTGTTTTCAGCAGTGATGCAAGGTGCCCTGGTAGAGGAAAGTGTGTGTGCGGCCCTTGATGAAATCAATGCCCTGCAAGATGATTTCGACTGTGTGGTAATAATAAGAGGTGGAGGAGCCACATCCGATATGAGCGGTTTCGACACCCTCCGACTTGCGGAGTATGTGGCAAACTTCCCATTGCCGATAATCACCGGTATAGGTCACGACCGCGATGAGAGTGTTCTCGACCTCATCTCCTTCCATCGTGTAAAGACCCCAACGGCAGCTGCGGCTTTCCTCATCGACCATCTTGCTGATGTGAACGAGCGCATTGATGAGGCTGAGACGGTGATTGTGAATGCTGTGAACCGCCAGATTGAGCGCCAGCATCTGCTTCTTGAGAATCTGCTGGGCAAGATAACCAACTGCTGCCGACTGCTAAAGCAGAATGGCGAGACAAAACTGATGCGAATCCACCTGAAACTTGAGAATACCATCGCCCAGCGTCTGCTCAACGAGAAGCACCGACTTGCGATGCTCGAACAGCGAGTAAGTTCGCTCGACCCACGGTTGCTCTTGAAACGAGGCTATTCCATGACCGTGAGCAACGGGCGGATAGTGAAGGATGCTGCAGAACTGAAGGCTGGCGACGAGATTGTGACGATTCTTGAAAAAGGCAAGATTGTGTCATCAGTAAAAGAAACAAAAGAATAAGAGATAGATTATGAATAATGAATTGAACAATACCAACTTGACAGAAAACGGTGAGGCGATGACCTACGAAAAGGCGCTCGCTGAGTTGGAGACCATCGCTCGAAAGATGGAATCCGGCGGTTATGACATCGACCAGTTGGCCGACCAGTTGAAGCGCGCCCAGGGGTTGATAAAACTCTGTCGCGACAAACTCACCAAGACTGATGCGGAGATAAAGAAGATTCTCGATGCAGAAGAGTAGGGGCTTCCTCGTGTTCTTTGCATCGGAATGTAAATAAATATCGGTAAAAATTCTGTTCGCGGAAAATCGCGAAATAGAAAAGGAATCTTTGCCGAAATGCTTTTCTGCCACCCGAATTGTGCTCCGACGATGCAAAAACGCCGTTCGGTTGATCAATTCACTAGCGAATTTGCGCTCATTCCACCGCTCGGAGGTGTTCATTTCGCCCAAATGAAGTGGTCATTCCGCCGCTTTGACATAGTCATTTCGCCCAAATGACACCCTCATTCCACCCTTTTTGCGCGTAAAAACCGGTTTTTGGACTTCTGGAAACCGCTGTTTTGAAACCATGAAATCATAACTCGCTGTTAATCAGATTATTACGAAAAACGCCCCAGATTTGCGTATTTGAAGCCTGAATCGGGTTTGCTGACTAATACGCGAAATATGAGGCGTTAGAATTGTAAAATTGTAAGGATTGTTTAAATCGTTATATTGGGCCTTCCTTGCTTTCCCTTAAAGCGCGCCTCATCAATTTGATTGATATTCCGGACTATCGGTTGTTACTTTTCCGGCCGAAATGCAGTGAACTCTGTTTGCCTGTCGGGACGATAATCGCGAATAGTCGGCTCGTGATTGCTGTTTTTGGGCGATTTGCTTGCATAACTCAAAAATTATTTATAATTTTGCAGTTTGTATGGACGAAAGTCCTGGCGACATAGTCCCGCGGCATTGCTCTGCAACCGTTGGAAAAGGTAAAAAGATTAAAGATAAAAACTGAATATTATAAGAAGAAAATGAAAAATTTAGATTGGGAAAATCTGGGTTTTGGTTATCACAAGACCGATTACAATGTTCGTTGCTACTATCGCAACGGCAAATGGGGCGAAATAGAGGTTTCGTCAGAGGAGAATATCAACATGCACATGGCTGCAGTGTGTCTGCACTATGGTCAGGAGGCTTTCGAAGGACTGAAGGCTTACCGTTGCAAGGATGGCAAGGTACGTGTGTTCCGTCCAGAGGAGAACGCAGCTCGTCTGCAGGCTACATCACGCGGAATCATGATGCCAGAGGTTCCAACCGACCTCTTCGTGGAAATGGTTGAAAAGGTAGTAAGACTCAATCAGGAGTGGATTCCAACATACGAGAGCGGTGCGACACTTTATGTTCGTCCTCTCCTCCTCGGTATCAGTCCTCAGGTGGGCGTTCATCCTGCTGATGAGTATCTGTTCCTCATATTCGTAACACCAGTAGGACCTTACTTCAAGGGTGGTTTCGCAAGCAATCCATACGTCATCATCCGCGATCACGACCGTTCGGCACCGCTCGGAACAGGTATATATAAGGTGGGTGGCAACTATGCTGCTTCGCTCTTCGCTAACCACAAAGCACATGAGTTGGGCTATGCTTGTGAGTTCTATCTCGATGCAAAAGAAAAGAAATATATCGATGAGTGTGGTGCTGCCAACTTCTTCGGTATCAAGGACAATACATATGTAACACCGGAATCGACAAGTATTCTGCCTTCCATCACCAACAAGAGCCTCATGCAGGTGGCAGAAGACCTTGGCATGAAGGTGGAGCGCCGACCAATTCCTGTTGAGGAACTCGACACATTCGAGGAGGCTGGTGCTTGCGGTACAGCAGCCGTAATATCGCCAATATCATATATCGACGACCTCGACACCAAAAAGCGCTATGACTTCGGCACAGAGCCAGGTCCACAGAGCCGTCGTCTCTTTGAGACTCTCCGTGGCATCCAGTATGGCGAAATCGAGGACAAACACGGCTGGACAAGAGTTGTAATTGAATAATGGGAAAAGGAAAATTAGCTAAGTTTGCGGATATGGAGCGCTATGAGAATGTGTTCCAGTATCCATACAGTGTCATTGACGATGTGCCTTTCGAGATGAAGGGACATTGGAGAGAAGAGTATTTCCACAACGACAACCCAATCGTTTTGGAGTTGGGTTGCGGCAAGGGCGAGTACACCGTTGAGCTGGCTCGCCTCTATCCTGATGTCAACTTCATCGGAGTTGATATCAAGGGAGCACGAATGTGGACCGGAGCTACACAGGCTCTGGAGGCCGGTTTGAAGAATGTGGCGTTCTTGCGCACCAATATCGAGATTATCGACCGATTCTTTGCACCGGACGAAGTGCAGGAGATATGGCTCACCTTCTCTGATCCGCAGATGAAGAACCCTCGCAAACGTCTCACATCGACATATTTCATGGAGCGTTATCGCCATTTCCTTGTCGATGGTGGCATCATTCATCTCAAGACCGACTCTAATTTCCTCTTCACATATACCACCTATATGGTAGATGGCAACCAGTTGCCTCTGCTCTTCCGCACAACAGACCTCTATCATCATGAGGGCTTGGACGAGGAGACGCAGCGCATCTTGAGCATCCAGACTTATTATGAGTCGATGTGGATTGAGCGTGGGTTGAACATCAAATATCAGAAGTTCCGCCTGCCTCATGGTGTGGAACTGCACGAACCGGACATCGAGATAGAGCTCGATGACTATCGTTCGTATCACCGCGACAAGCGCTCCGGCCTTGACAAAGCAAAGTAAAACGTAAGGGTTTGCCTATGAAGAAGTTAGCAGTAGTTGTGCTGATGATGTTCGCCTCGTGCAGCATCTACGCACAGAAAGTAATCACCCTTGGTTCGCTCCTCGACGAGATGATAGATGTCGAGGAAGGGGCTCGCATGCCGGCTCTTGACTATAAGTGCCTGCAGAGTTCGAGCTACGACCGCCGTTCGGTGTCGCCTTCCCAGCCGGGATGGTTTGCCAACGACGATGGCTACGGTGTGGTGCGTGTTGATACTACTGCAAACGGACTGGAGCGAGTGATGCTCGATACCGACGGTCCGGGCGTGGTGACACGTTTCTGGATAACTGCCATAGATAAGAAAGGTGTGATACGCATCTATTTCGACAATGAGGCAAATCCTTCGGTCGTCATTCCGGCTTACGACCTTATGCGAATCGGCATTGATGGCATGGAGGGCGGACTGCTTCTTCCTCATACCAGCTATGAGAAAGACGGCAAGGGTGGCAGTACGATGTTCCTGCCGATGCCTTATCAGAAGCATTGCAAGGTGACGTTCACTTACGAGGATGACACCAATCTGTCGCCTCGTTATTTCCAGCTCAACTATCGCCGTTATCCTAAAGGAACCAAGGTGGAGACTTTCTCGCTTACAAAAATAGCGGGATATAAGGATAAGATTGCGCGTGTGAATCATGTCCTGCAGCATCCTGAACTGTCTGAATCCCTCTCTTCTTCAACCTCGGTATTCCGTTTGCCGTCTCTTTCTGAATCGGTTGTTCGCTTGCCTCAGGGTGAACAGGGCGTCTATGAACTGCAGTTCGCGTTGAGTGATATCGAACCGGAACAGATGGAGCAGGCCATGCGCGATGTGCTTGTTTCGATGTCGTTCGACGGAAAACAGACTGTAAGCGACATTCCCGTATCTGACCTTGCCTGTGCCGGATTGGGCGCTCCTGCGATGAGGAGCTTCTATACTGAGTCGTTTGGCCGTGGAATGGTTATTATGCGCTGGTTCATGCCTTACAGGAAATCAGCGGAGATAACGCTCCGCAACAGTTCTGCGCAGCATGTTTCTGTCAGTGTCACAACAAAGACAAAACCGATAAAATGGGACAAGCGTATGCTTTATTTCCATGCTTCGTGGCGTCAGCAGTTGGGCACTCCAATCACCACTTTCGATGTAAGTGATGAGAAGGCCATCGATTGGAATGTGGCTGATATAAAGGGCAGGGGAGTGCTCAAGGCTGATATGCTCACGCTCTACAACTATACCAAGGCTTGGTATGGCGAGGGCGATGAGAAGATTTATGTTGACGGGGAGACTTTCCCGAGTCATTTCGGCACAGGTACCGAGGATTATTACAACTGTTCATGGGCTCCGGTGGTGGTGTTCCAGACTCCATTTGGTGGTGCTCCACGCGAAGATATTGCTTGTTCGCTGGGCTATAACACCTTCTTCCGCACTCGTCATCTTGACGGCATTCCATTCAACAAAGGTCTTAAGTTCGACCTCGAGATGCTCGGTTGGCAGAATGGCAAGGCTGATGTGGCGGCAACAACCATCTGGTATGGCACTGCCGAGAGTGAGTGCGTCCGCCATACTCCTCATGATGCTGAGTACCAGCTGCCTCCTGTTCCGGCCGATCCTGCCAATTGGCATTTGGAGGGTGCTATCGAGATTGAGGACCTTGAACTGACAGAGAAGCCTGAGGGCATAGCAACTGAGCGACAGATGATGCTCTCCTGGCCGGAATACGACTGGAGTGGTAGTCGCCAGTTCTTCTGCATAAACGGCAAACCAGGTCAGTCGTTCTCATTCGAAATACCTGCTGAGGGTATTGAGGGAGAGCACGAACTGTTGCTCTATGCTACTAAGGCACCTGACTATGGCATTGTGGATTTCAGCATTGATGGTTCCACCCCTGTCCGTTTCAATGGCTATAATAATAAGGTGGAACTTGCTGGTCCGCTTTCATTAGGCAGACACGCCCCTAAGAATGGGAAGTATCGGCTTACCA
>JAUNIK010000649.1 GCA_030523505.1 Prevotellaceae bacterium
CCTAATGTAAAAAGCGACACATTATTTATATATGAATTCCATCTATACAACAAGAAAAACGCTATAATTAGCCAATGAAACTTAATTTCAACACTTAAAGTATTGTTGTATGAAAGAAATTATGTATCTTTGCGGTCGGAAATATTTGTTATCATTCCGACTATAATTTATATACAAAATCAATGGAGAATGCAGTAGTACAGCAGATTAGGAAAAGGATTACTCGCAGTAAGTTTGGCGAGATATTCTTTGTTTCTTCTTTTCCCCAATATGATGTCGAGTACGTCACCAAACTGCTCGCCATCTTTGAGAAAGAAGGATTGATTACACGAATAGCCAAAGGTGTGTATGTCAAGGCACGTAAAACACGTTTTGGCATCCTTTACCCTTCAGCTTACGAATTAGTGAAAGAGATTGCCAAACGAGATAAGGCAAAAGTTATACCTACGGGAGCCACTGCTGCTAATCGCTTAGGATTCTCAACGCAAGTACCCATGAATACTATTTTTCTGACTACTGGGTCTGGGCGAAAATTGAAATTAGGGAATCGAACAGTGACTCTGAAGCATGGGGCACCCAAGAACTTTGCGTTCCGAGGACGTTTGATGCCAGAAATGGTACAGGCATTACGCAGCATTGGTGAGCATAACATCACTCAGGATGTTGAAGCGAGGATTGGACAACTGTTCATGGAAACCCCTGAGACTGACACCATAGAATATGATTTATTGTTGGCTCCTGTATGGATGCGACAAGTTATAAAGAAAGGAATAAAGCAATGAGTAAATGGATTGATTTCTCGCTCGATGAGCGAAAGGCGATGATACAAGGTGTGGTAGAGGCACGGCAAATTGATGAAGCTGCTGCCGAGAAAGACTGGTGGGTGACGGCAGTGTTATATGCCCTTTTTCATACCAGTGTATCAGAATACCTGTTGTTCAAAGGTGGTACGAGTCTCAGTAAAGGCTGGGATATCATCAATCGATTCAGTGAAGATATTGATTTAGCATTGAGCCGTGACTATTTTCTGAACGTCAAGCAACTCTCATGTGCAAGCTGTACCAGTAATACGCAAATACATAATCTTCGAGAGAAAGGACAGGACTTCCTGTTTGGCGAGTTCAAAGATGAGTTATCGGCGAAACTTGTCGAAATGGGGCTTGAAGTAACAGTTCTCACAGACAATGACATATCCAATGAAAATAGTGAGCCAAGAAAGGTTCCACATGACAAAGATCCTTCTGTGCTTTACATTCAATACCCCTCACTCTACGATAGCCAAGCCGCATACGCAATACCGACGGTCAAAGTAGAGATTAGCGTGTTGTCGATGTCTGAGCCTTACGAGATGAGAAGAATTTCATCACTTATAGAACAGGCATTCAAGGATGAAGATGTGGATTCCGACCTTGTCCAGACAATCCGCACTGTCAGTCCCGCCAGGACTTTCTTGGAAAAAGCTTTCCTCTTGTGTGAAGAGTTCCAAAAGGACAAACCTAGGACGCACAGAATGACTCGTCATTTATATGACTTGGAGAAACTGATGCAGACCCCATACGCAGAAATAGCTCTTAATGATTTGGTGCTCTATCATGAGATTGTGG
>JAUNIK010000085.1 GCA_030523505.1 Prevotellaceae bacterium
CTCGGTGGTGCATACGATGAACTGCTTGAGTTGGCAGAAACAGCACAGATTCCTTTCGGACAGACACTGCTCGGACTCTCTGCAGCTCCAACAGACCATCCGTTGAATATGGGTATGCTGGGCATGCACGGCAACTATGCGCCAAACTATATGACCAACCAGTGTGATGTGCTCATCGCTGTCGGTATGCGTTTCGATGACCGTATCACCGGAAATCTTGATACCTACGCAAAGCAGGCTAAGATTATACATATCGACATCGACCCTTCGGAAATCAACAAGAATGTGCAGGTTGATCTGCCTCTTGTTGGTGACTGTAAGCAGGTACTGGCTGAAATCAACAAATACATCAAACCTGCAAAGCATCAGTCATGGATTGAGGGTTTCAAGCCTTATGCTGAGAAGGAATATAATAAGGTGATTGATGGCGCTCTTCATCCAACCGAAGGACCATTGCTCATGGGCGAGGTGGTTCGGAAGGTGAGTGAGGCTGCCAACAACGAGGCTGTCCTCGTAACAGATGTCGGTCAGAATCAGATGTTTGGATGCCGTTACTTCAAGTTTACCAAGAACAAGTCTGTTGTGACATCAGGTGGTTGCGGCACAATGGGATTCGGCATCCCAGCAGCCATCGGTGCAACCTTCGGAGCTCCTGAGCGTACGGTATGTATGTTCGCTGGTGATGGCGGTTTCCAGATGACTATCGAGGAACTCGGCACCATCATGGAACAGCAGTGCCCGGTGAAGCTCATCATGCTGAACAACAACTTCCTTGGCAATGTGCGTCAGTGGCAGTATATGTTCTTCCACAAGCGTTATTCATTCACACCAATGCTCAACCCAAACTACGAGAAGATTGCCGAAGGCTATGGAATACCTTGCCGCACAGTCGTTGAACGTGAAGACCTTGATGATGCTATCCGCGAGATGCTCGACACCGATGGTCCTTTCTTGCTGCAGGTAGCTGTGAAGGAGCAGGATAACGTATTGCCAATGACTCCTCCGGGAGGAAATGTCGATGAGATGCTCTTCGAGATTGAACAAGAAGAAACACTCCCTAAGGGATTCAAAAAGAATTAGAATCATGGAACAAGATAAAAAATATGGGGCTGCGGAGTGCGGCGATTGCAATACCTGTGGCAAGTGTGATGAGCAGTTGCAGCAGGAGGAAACAGCTGCTTTTGATGCAGCGGTAAGAGCTGCCGCTTCAAAAGACCGTAACTCCTTTGAAAAGAATCTTACTCGTGTGCTCAGCGAACTTGCTCATGATAGCGTTCATGTAGATGGCAGTACACCTCAGCATGAGACATTCAAGAGAAACGCTGTGTCACGTCCTGTGACACCAGAGTTTGAAGGTGCACAGCTCAACCACGACGGACTGACTCTTTATACACTCATCATCTATTCGGAGAACTTTGCCGGTATCCTCAACCAGATTACAGCCGTGTTTACCCGTCGTCAGGTGAATATCGAGACTTTGAATGTATGTGCAAGTTCTACGCCTGGTGTTCATAAATACACCATCACATGCTATTGTAAGCCGCAAATGGCCGAAATGCTGTGTAAGCAGATTGAGAAGAAGATTGATGTGCTGCAGGCTAACTGCTTCGTTGATGATGAGATATTCATCCTCGAGACATCGCTGTTGAAACTATCTACTCCGAATGTCATCGCAAACCCAGAGGTGAGCCGTGTTATTCGCCGTCATGACGCACATATCGTTGAGGTGAACCCAACATATACCATTGTCGAGAAGACTGGTATCACTGCTGATGTGCTCTCTTTGTTTGACACACTGAACGAACTCGATTGTGTCTTGCAGTTTGTTCGCACAGGTAGAATAGCCGTCACAAAATCGTGCATAGAGCGACTGGATCAGTACCTCACCAACCGCGAGGCAGAGAAGAATATGTAATCCTGCAGATTCGGTTAATTAGTTAATTTGTCAATTCGTAAATTCGAAATATGGAACTTTCAAAAGTAGGACGATATAAGAATTTGGCCGAACCATTCCATTGTGACTTGCACAAGGAATTGTTTATTGGTCATCTGGGTAATCATCTGCTCAATGCAGCCGATTTCCATAGCAATGACCGTGGTTTCGGCATGGTGTATCTCAATGCCATCAACAAGACATGGGTGTTGTCGCGCCTTGTTATCGAGATGGACGAGATGCCTAAGATTTATGATGAGTTCTATGTGGAGAGTTGGGTTGAGAACGCATTGCGTTATTTCACCAACCGTAACTTCCACATCCAGAGTGCAGATGGACGAACCCTCGGTTGGGGCCGCTCGATATGGGCAATGATCGACACAGAAACCCGCCAGCCTGTTAATATCCTTGATGTCAAAGATGGTGAGATAGAGCAGTGGGTGGAGAGTGAAAGACACAACCCAATCGACAAACCGTCGCGTGTGAAGATGACTGATAATGCAGAGCTCGTTTATGAGTATGTGGCACGCTACAATGATGTTGATATCAACGGGCATGTAAACTCGGTGAAGTCAATCGAGCATGTGCTTGACATCTTCCCTGTTGAAACCTATAAGGAGAAGCGAATCAAGCGATTCGATATTGCCTATGTGGCAGAAAGCCACGCTGGCGACACACTGCGTTTCTATCGCGAAAACGGTACCGACGAGAACGAGGTGATGGTGCGCATCAGTAAGGTAACACCTGACGGTGAGGTGGAATGTGTCCGCTCACTGGTCAAGTTCGTAGAAAGATAAATAAAATTATTCACAACTATAAATTTTTAGTATTATGGCAAAAATGAATTTTGGTGGTGTCATTGAAGAAGTAATGACACGTGAAGAGTTCCCATTGGAAAAGGCAAGAGAGATTCTTAAGGACGAGACAATTGCTGTTATCGGTTATGGTGTTCAGGGTCCTGGACAGGCATGTAACCTCCGTGATAACGGTTTCAATGTAATCGTTGGCCAGCGTCAGGGCAAGACCTTCGAGAAGGCAGTTGCTGACGGTTGGGTACCAGGTGAGACACTCTTCTCAATCGAGGAGGCTGCTACAAAGGGTACTATCGTAATGTGCCTGCTCTCTGATGCAGCAGTAATGTCAGTATGGCCAACACTCAAGGAGTGCTTGAAGCCAGGCGATGCATTGTATTTCTCACACGGTTTCGCTATCACATGGAACGACCGTACTGGTTGTGTTCCTCAGAACGATATCGATGTTATCATGGTTGCACCTAAGGGCTCTGGTACATCACTCCGTACCATGTTCCTCGAAGGTCGTGGCTTGAATTCATCATACGCAGTATATCAGGACTACACTGGCAAGGCACTCGAGCGTACTCTCGCCCTCGGTATCGGTATCGGTTCGGGTTACCTCTTCGAGACAACATTCCAGCGCGAGGCAACTTCTGACCTCACCGGTGAGCGTGGTTCTTTGATGGGTGCTATCCAGGGCTTGCTCCTTGCTCAATATGAGGTTCTCCGCGAGAATGGTCACACTCCTTCAGAGGCATTCAACGAGACAGTAGAGGAACTCACACAGTCGCTCATGCCATTGTTCGCAGCAAAGGGTATGGACTGGATGTATGCTAACTGCTCTACAACAGCACAGCGTGGTGCTCTCGACTGGATGGGTCCTTTCCACGATGCTTGCAAGCCAGTTGTTGAGAAGCTCTACGCTTCTGTAAAGTGCGGTAACGAGGCACAGATCTCTATCGACGCTAACTCAAAGCCAGACTATCGTGTTGGTCTTGAGAAGGAACTCGCAGCTCTCCGTGAGTCAGAGATGTGGCGTACAGCAGAGACTGTTCGTAAGCTCCGTCCAGAGAATAACTAACGCCTCCCCCCAATCCCTATAAAACAATAAGTCCTGTCACCGGTAACGATGGCAGGACTTTTGTTTGTTTTTTATTTATTTGTGTATCATTACTTTCCCTTCCCCAGGAGGACTAGGGAGGGACCTATTTCTTACGTGTTGCGGTGATGAAATAAACAATCAGCAACAGATAAGCACCGAGTGAGAGAATCTCCGAGAGTGGGTTCTCGAGCCATGCCTCGTTGATGAAGTTCAAACCACCGAAGCGTAACATTGCCGAAACAACTCCCATCAATGCACCACCGGCAATGAAGCCTGATGCAATGAGAGTACCCTTCTCACCACGCTCAGCATTGACAGCAGCATCCTTTGAACGGGTTGTTACAAGCCAGTTGATAGCACCACCGACAACCAGCGGAGCATTCAGTTCCATAGGGATGAACATACCCAAGGCGAAGGCGAGGGCAGGGATGCCGAAATAGTTGAGCACGAGAGCCAACAGAGCACCAGCACCATAGAGATACCAAGGAGCACCAGCACCCGACATCAATGGTTCGATAACAGCCGCCATAGCGTTTGCCTGTGGAGCAACGAGGGCGTTGTCACCCACGAAACCGTATGTCTTGTTGAGGATAATCATCACACCACCAACGGTAGCAGCAGAAACGAGCACACCGAGGAACTTCCATGTCTCCTGCTTTGCTGGGGTAGTACCGAGCCAGTAACCAATCTTTAGGTCAGTGATGAAACCACCTGCTGTAGAGAGTGCTGTACAAACAACACCACCCATGACGAGCGAAGCCACCATACCGGCAGAACCCTTCAAACCAACAGCCACCATGATGACAGAAGCAAGGATGAGAGTCATCAGTGTCATGCCCGATACAGGGTTTGTGCCAACGATAGCGATGGCATTGGCAGCAACGGTGGTGAAGAGGAATGCGATGATGCCGATAACCAGAATACCTACAACAGCATAAAGCAGATTGAAGTCAACAACTCCTGCATAGAAGAATATGAATGTCGCGATGAGAGCTATGATAACACCGATAGCGATAATCTTCATCGAGATGTCGCGCTGAGTGCGAACCACATTCTTGTCTGTGTTGCCAGAGCCCTTCAGTTCGCGACCAGCCAAACCGATAGCACCCTTGATGATGCCCCACTGTTTCACGATACCGATAAGACCAGCCATGGCAATACCACCGATACCGATATGGCGAGCAAAGGTCTTGAAGATTGCCTCTGGTTCCATGTCAGCCACGCTGCCCTGAGCAACAAGGTCGAAGGTTGGATTCAATGTCTGGAGTGTAGCATCACCGAGCAATGGAAGCAATGGAACAAGCACGAACCATACCAATGCCGAACCAGCACAGATGATTGCTGCATACTTCAAACCAACGATATATCCGAGACCGAGCACAGCTGCCGAGGTGTTGATTGAGAACACCAGTTTTGCCTTTGTTGCAAGCCATGAACCACCGGCAATAGCACGGGTGGAGAATGCCTCTGCCCATGAACCGAAGGTAGCAACGAGGAAGTCGAACATACCACCGACGATGCCGGCAATGAGCAATGGTTTTGCCTGACTGCCGCCTTTCTCGCCTGAAACAAGCACCTGTGTGGTTGCTGTTGCCTCAGGGAAAGGATACTTGCCGTGCTGATCCTTTACGAAGAACTTACGGAAAGGAATGAGGAACAGGATGCCGAGGATACCGCCCAATACTGATGAGAGGAACACCTGAATGAAACTTACTGTCACCTCTGGATATTTTGCCTGAATGATGTAGAGTGCAGGCAGTGTGAAGATTGCACCAGCCACGATGACGCCTGAACAAGCACCGATACTCTGGATGATGACATTCTCGCCGAGGGCATTCTTACGCTTTGTTGCCGACGACACACCTACTGCGATGATAGCGATAGGAATGGCTGCCTCGAATACCTGACCAACCTTCAATCCGAGGTAGGCTGCTGCTGCCGAGAATACTACTGCCATGAGCAATCCCCATGTCACTGACCAGAGGTTCACCTCAGCCGGTGTTGACTGTGCCGACATTATAGGCTGATACTCCTCGCCTGGGTTCAGTTCGCGGAAAGCGTTCTCAGGCAATTCAATGTTTTTCTTGTTTTCTTCCATTTTTATTTTTTATACTGATAATATTTGTCTATTTTACTGCAATCTTTCTTCCGTTCTGTATGTAAACACCATGCTGAGGTGCAGATGGCAGTCTTGTGCCGTTGAGTGAGTAGATGTTATCGTTTATTACCTCTTTTTTTTTTATATCCTTGATGCCTGTACCGTTGTCAACAGGGAACATAAGCATCAATGCAGGGAGAGCACTACCACCATAGCTCTCTACGATATCATCGGCTGACACAGGTGTTGTGAAATCTGCATCCTGGATGTTGCGGGTAGTATCACGGTTGTCGAAACCATACTGGATATTGTCCTCCATCCAACTGAGGTAATCTGTCTGACCACAGTCGTAAACCAACAGTTTCATGTACTGAGCGAAGATTGCTGCATATACACCCTGCTCGTAGCCACGCTCGTGGTTGAGAATCTTCTTGCCACGCTTGTTTGAGCACATGCTTTTCTTCACATAGTCGGCACCCTCACGAGCATTTGTGAGATACTGCTCCTCGCCTGTGAGAAGATAGAGCAGACATGAAGCACCGATATATGTGCCTTGGTTGTAGAGGTGGTTGCTCCATTCTGGACCAGCACCGTGGATACCATCGGCAACACGGCCAGGGAATGCATCCTGACAGAAGTGAGCCTTCGACCAAGCATATATTTCCTTCGCCTTTTCCAAATAGAAATCCTTTGTTTGATATGTTGGATGCGATGAAGTAGGGGCCTCACGATCATCTGGCACCACCTTATAGAGTTCGCAACATGCAATGACGGTAGGGAAGTTGATACAAGCCGACTTGAAACCATTGTCGGTATGAGGCTGTGGGTGGTCGATAGGCTGCCACTCCCAGAACATACCGCCTGAGAATCCGTCAGCAGGATCAGCGTATGAACCATCATCGCCCACCTTCTCACTGCCGTACCATACTCGGCAGAATGCCTTCTCCGAATAGGTCAGGTAGTCGTTGACAGGTGAACCAGCCAGAACAGATACCTGATAAGCACGAGCCAAAGCACAGGTCCACCACTGGATATCATCGTAAACAAACCATCCGTTGTTGGTGTTGCAGTTGTCGAAATCGAAGTTCACATAGTGAGCCTTCTCTCCGCTGTAAACCGAAGTCATACGGTTCTTAGCCTTACGGAGAGTTGTATTGTCAGCACCCTCTTCGAGGCGACGCTTGTAGGCATTGACAGCCATATCGAAATAGATGGCCTGACACCAGATAGCGGCAGAGCATCCCGAATAGTCGTTGTCGCGAGCACCGTTACCACGATGTGAAGCACTTGGCTGTGCTGTGTCAGCCTTGTAGTTACGCTTGTTGGTGCACCAGAATGCATCGTGGAATGCATCGTAAATCATCCATTCATCATCGTTGGTGTAAGTGTTGTCCTGAGCGGAAACATTAGCCGACATCGCTGTGAAAAGCACAACGAGGGCAACAATAGTCTTTAGTCTTTTCATATATTGGTTTTGGTTTATTGATAATTCATTAGATTCTTACTGCAAAATTAACATAAACAAATGAATATACCAAAGATTTTGCTATTTATTTGGATAATTCAGCAGATTAGAGTAATTTTGCAGTATGATATTATTAGCAGATAGCGGAAGTACCAAGACCGATTGGGCTCTCATCTTTAATGAGGAAGGAATAATCAGTTTCACCTCCAGTGGACTGAATCCGTCGGTGCTTGCTCCTGAAATGATAGCGGAATTGCTCCGCAAGGAAGTTGAAGAAAAGTTGCAGTTGTTTGGCGTCAAGCCGTTTATCACCGAAGTTCATTTCTTCGGAGCCGGTTGCACCGAGGCAAAATGTCCCGTCATGGCTGACTTGCTGGCAGAACTGGTAAGTCCTGAAGCAGAAATAGAGGTGGCAAGCGATATGCTCGGTGCTGCTATTGCCGCTTGTGAGGGCAAGGCTGGCATAGCGGCTATATTGGGCACAGGGGCTAACTCATGCCTTTTTGATGGCAAGAAGATTGTGGCTAACACTCCAGCGTTGGGATATATACTTGGCGACGAGGGTAGTGGGGCTGTGCTCGGTAAGATATTTATTAATAAGGTGTTGAAGGGCACACTTCCAGAAACGCTCTGCCGAGAGTTCTTGGATGAGACTGGGCTGGATAAATTCGCTGTCATCGAGAAGGTGTACCGCCAACCAGCAGCAAATAAGTTTCTTGCTTCGTTTTCGCCTTTCATCCACTCACATCTCGATGTGAAGGAACTGCGTGATGTGGTTGTCGAGAACTTCATCTCATTCTTCAACAATAACATACAACAATATGGAAATCAGTCGGTTGAAGTGAATGTTGTTGGTAGTATGGGATACCATTACGAAGCTGAGTTGCGCGAAGCTGCCGAGAAATGCGGCTTCACCATCGGAAGAATCATCAAGAGTCCTATCGAAGGCCTCATTAGTTATTACTCGTTGATGCGTTAATTGTTATCCGGTAAAATCCACAAAAAAAAATATCGTAAGTTATTGGTAAACATTAATTATCACCAATTAAACATTAATTTTTCATTAATTATCTTTTGTTATTATGTCATTCTGTCTAAAATATATAATTAATGATTTTTTGTTTTTTTAAAAAGGTTGTGATTAAATATGGAAAAGATACAAGTAGAAGAAACCGTTAAGCAGATAAAGAAGTCGTTCCGATTGATAATGAACGGCGTGACGATGCAGTCGATGAAGGACAAGGGAGCCGAATACAAAATCTCCTGGGGCGCCTCGTTGATGCACTTGCGTGATATGGCCGCTGAATATCCGAAAGACTATGACCTTGCTCTCGAACTATGGAAGAGTGAGGTTCGTGAGTGTAAGATGCTCGCCACGATGCTCATGCCGGCAGAGGAGATGCCACGCGAGGTGGTGGATATATGGATGGAACAGACACGCACTCAGGAGATTGCCGAGCAGATGGTGTTCAACCTATTGCAGCATCTCGACTATGCTCCGGTATTGGCTTATGAATGGATGGCATCAGATAAGGATCTCTACCAGATTAGTGCCTACAACCTGCTTGGTCGATTGTTTATGAACGGTCAGGAACCAAATGAGCGTGGCATCTGTGAGTTTTTGGATCAGGCCCTTGTAGCCCTTCATTCTGAGAACCCATCCGTCCAGCATGCAGCAATGAACTGTGTCATCCGTTTTGCCGACCTTGGCGAGGACTACGAGCAGATAGCCCAGAAAGCCATTAAGAAGGAAGGTTTCGACTTCT
>JAUNIK010000650.1 GCA_030523505.1 Prevotellaceae bacterium
ATCGACAAGCCAGAAGTGCGCGTGATGGTGAACCCGGGAGGGCTGAACGAGAAATTTGCCAATGATAATCTCACCCATGCCACCATCATCGTCTATCAGAAGAACGAGGAAATCCCCAATCAGGTTGCCAAGGGAAAGGCCGACGTGATGATTACCGAAATCACTGAGGTTCCGTGGTATGTACAGAATGACCCACGCCTCGCTGCACCGCTTTTGAGTGCTCCCTTCACCCACGGAGAGATTGGTGTGCTGATGCGCAAGGGTCAGGATGACCTGCTCACCCTTGTCAACGCCGTCATTGCCCAGATGAAAGCCGATGGCACACTCCGTCGCTTACATGAGAAGTACGGATTAGTATATGTGTATTAAAAAAAAAGTAATATGGATAAGAAAAAACGATTTCATCGACACTTTGCGACACCGGGGTTAAACCTCTATTGGATTATCATCGCGTATATCATCATCGGATGGTTCTATCCCGTGATAGGACTGCTCGCGCTCATTTGTATGATTGGCCCTGTGATGACCAGCATCTGGAAGGGACGCTGGTGGTGCGGACATGTGTGTCCTCGCGGCAACATGTACGACCGTCTGTTGTCGAAATACTCACCCCACAAGCCAATACCAGCATTCGTGCGCTCGTTCGGCTTCCGCCTGTTCTTGGTGTTCTTCATCTTCGGCATGTTCGGCATCCAGCTGACATTAACTGTTCCCTGGAGCGAAGGAGGTCTGGCGATGTGGAGTGGCATTGGCCGCGTGTTCTGGACCATTATCGTGATGACCACCATTGTCGGTGTCACGCTGAATTTCATTTATGCACCGCGCACTTGGTGCTCGTTCTGCCCGATGGGTACCATCTCACGCTGGGTAGCCCCAAAGAAGGCTCCGCTGCCTAAACCATTCACGAACATCCACGTTTCGAGTGCCTGCGAGATGAAGTGTAAGAACTGCGCCCGCGTATGTCCGATGCAGCTCACGCCATACGACAGCCGAGGACAGAAAATAGGCTATCTCAACCCCGATTGCCTGAAATGTGGCAAATGCACGCTGGCTTGCCCATCAAAGATTATGACATTGAAGCACTAATTAGCTACTACAGAGAGGATGCTGATATCCTCAAGTTTAAGAAGGCTTTCTTTGCTGCTGTCAAGGAGAGTCTTCTGTTCTTTTTGTAGATATATGGGGGCATCTTTGCGCAGGGGCAGGATGCGCAGCTCTACGTTCTTGCCTGCAAGGTCTGACATTCGTACCAGCATGGGCTTGCCGTTCCAGAAATTATCCATGACGAGTTTGCCGTCGGCATAGACCCTGGCACAGTCGCCAGCGTAATTTATTTTTAAATATTGAACATTGAACATTGAACATTCTTGCTCTGGCAAGCGCCTCTTCGAGTCGAGCGGAATATTTGAACCCTTGAACTTTTCAAGGTTTATTTTCCATACAGCGGCATTGTCGAAGTCGGCATCGGTAGGCATGGCAGCAACTTTCTGCGTTCCCATCGGCACGATACGCGGCGCGGCAGCATCCTTGACCTTCTTGATATTCTTGCTGTCCAGTTTTTTTGTTACCTTCCATTCTTCCTCGACAAGATTG
>JAUNIK010000086.1 GCA_030523505.1 Prevotellaceae bacterium
TGTCCATGATGGCTGATAGCTCTTCCTGATTGTGTACACGTAACTCTATTGTACCATCGAAGATGTCATCATGTGTGGCGATGTTCAGACTGCGTATATCGATATTCATATCGCTTGACAGTACTTCAGCCACATCGTGAATCATTCCACCGCGGTCGATACCTCGTATCTGCAACTTAGCACCGAACAGACGGTCGTAGAGGATATCCCAACGAACATCGAGTATTCTGTCGCCATAGCTTGACTTCAGCGCATTTGCCACACTGCACGAACGCTTGTGGATAACTACCTGGTTGTGGCTGTCGATGAAACCAAGGATATCGTCGCCTGGGATAGGCTTGCAGCACTCAGGGAAGTTGAAACTTGCCAGATTGTCTTCTGTGACATATATCGTCTGCTTGCGGTTAAAATCCTTGCCGACAGTGAACTTTGACTCATCGGTCACCTGTTCCTTCTTCTCCTTGTTGCTCTTGAGGAATGGCACATACTTACGCCATTTACCCTTGTTCAAACCCTTTCCGCGTGCTGCATTGTAGAGCTTGTCGTCGAGGGCAATGCTGGTCTTTGCTATTTCCTGGAAGAGAATCTCGTGCTTGCTGAACTCATAAACCTGACAGATAGTGTCGAGCACCGAGGTGGTCATCTCAATGTCTTTCTCGTGGAGCCATTCCTGAAGCATCATCTCACCGTTCTTCTGCATCTCGCGAGCCTCGCGACGCAGGGCTGCCTGAATCTTGCTACGAGCCTTGGCTGTTGTGACGAAGTCCTCCCAGCTGGCGTGCACCTTCTGCGATTTCGATGTGAGAATCTCCACCTGGTCGCCACCCTGGAGTTTGTGGCTTAGTGGCACCAGTTTATGGTTCACCTTCGCACCGATACAATGGGTGCCGAGGAAGGTGTGAATCTGGAATGCGAAGTCGAGGGCAGTACATCCGGCAGGCATGGTGACAATCTCGCCTTTAGGGGTGAAAACGAATATCTCGCTTGCAAACAAGTTGAGCTTGATGGAATCGAGGAAGTCCATAGCGTCAGGCTGTGGATCATCGAGAATCTCCTTGATAGTACCAATCCAGTTGTTGAGCTCGCCTTCATCGTTGCGTTCACCCTTGCCCTCCTTGTACTTCCAGTGTGCGGCAAAGCCCTGTTCAGCCAGCTCGTTCATTCGCTCAGAACGAATCTGTACCTCAATCCATCGTCCCTGCTTACTCATAAGAGTGACGTGCAGAGCCTGATATCCATTTGCCTTAGGATGGTTCAGCCAGTCGCGCAGACGGTCAGGATGAGCCTTATAGAGTTTGCTGATGGCAACATAAATCTTGAAGCACTCGTTGATTTCCTCCTCGTGGCAACTAGGAGTATAGATGATGCGCACTGCAAGGATGTCGAATATCTCTTCGAAGGTGACATGCTTGTTCTGCATCTTGTTCCAGATGGAATACGGACTCTTTACACGAGCCTTGATCTCGTATTTGATACCCATCTGGTCGAGAGCCTCGCGGATAGGAGCAGTGAAAAGGTCGAAGAGCTTATCGCGGTCGTCTTGTGAGATAGACAGTTTACGCTCGATAGCCTCGTAGGTCTCGGGATGCTCGAACTTGAAACTGAGGTTCTCGAGTTCGGTTTTTATCTTGTTCAGTCCGAGACGGTTTGCCAGTGGAGCATAGAGATAGAGCGTCTCACCTGCGATTTTATACTGCTTGCTTGCTGGTTGGGCATCGAGTGTGCGCATATTGTGCAGACGGTCGCATATCTTTATAAGGATCACGCGAATGTCGTCGCTCATTGTCAGCAGCAACTTCTTGAAATTCTCGGTCTGCTGTGAGGCGTGGTCGCCGAATATTCCACCGGAGATTTTTGTCAGTCCATCGACGATCTGTGCCACCTTCGGACCGAACAGGTTCTCGATATCCTCGATGGTATAGTCGGTATCCTCCACAACATCGTGAAGCAGTGCTGCACAGATACTCGTTGAACCAAGTCCCATCTCTTCGCTGGCAATCTGTGCCACTTCGATAGGGTGCATTATGTATGGCTCGCCAGAGAGACGCTTCACACCTTTGTGGGCCTGGCGTGCAAAATTGAAAGCCTTGGTGATGATATCAACCTTCTTACGATGGTTGGAAGACATGTATGAATCAACCAGACGCTGGAAGGCCTGATCAACCATCAGCTCGCTTTCTGTCTTTTTTACAAGTTCCTCTGCCATAATTGAATTGTTTTAGTCCTACGATAGAGAATTTTGTTGAAAAGAGTTTGGTGTTTACTTCACGCGGATCTTCTTGCCGGCACGGATGTTGCTACCCTTAATGCTTGGGTTGAGGCGCTTGAGTTTTGCAACAGTCGTTCCGTTGCGCTTTGCGATAGCAGAAAGGGTATCACCCTGACGGATTGTTGCCGAACGGCCACGAGCACTGCTTCTTCCTCTGCGTGAACGGGAAGAACGCTTTGAACTTACGGCAGGTGCTGACGATGTGTCAACCTCTACGGTGCTGCGCTTTGTCAACAGTTCGTCGGCGCGATATGCATAGATAGAATCCTGATTGTCGATGAATGCGATGATGTCTTTTGGTTGGAGTCGCAATACCGATGGGCGTGAACCACCATTTACGACACTGCGGCGATACTGAGGGTTGAGGCTCTCGATTTCTTTAACAGAAACACCGAGCACACCTGCAATCTGCTCGAAATGAACATCGCGGTCAACCATTATGGTATCGGTCTTTGATGGCAGTGAAGCAATCATCGGACAAATGTTGTGCTCGCAGTAGTAGCTCATGATATAGTTTGCAGCGATGAATGCAGGCACATAGCCACGAGTCTCGCGAGGGAGATATGGATAGATTTTCCAATAGTCCTTCACACCACCGGCACGGTGGATAGCCTTGTTTACATTCTCTGGGCCGCAGTTGTATGATGCGATTACCAGATGCCAGTCACCGAAAATCTTATAGAGATCGGAGAGATAATGGGCTGCTGCATACGATGCCTTGATAGGGTCGCGACGGTCGTCCACGAGTGAGTTCACTTCGAGACCATACTGCTTTCCTGTAGCGAGCATGAACTGCCAAAGGCCAGTAGCACCTACACGCGACACTGCATTAGGATTAAGTGCCGACTCGATGACAGGCAGATATTTCAACTCCAATGGAAGACCGTAGGTTTCGAGAGCCTGCTCGAAGATAGGCATGTAGAAATTCGAAGAACCGAGCATTATGCTCACTGTGCGGCGCAGACGACCTGAATAGCGGTCGATACAGTCTTGCACAACACTGTTGTATGGCATCTCGATGATTGTAGGGAGACGAGAGAGACGAGCCTGGTAAACCTCAGGATCGTATGTTGGGTTTACATTCTGGAAGTTGCACTCGCTGTCAACCTGAAGATACTGCTGGGTGTTGTAAAGTTCCAGAAGACTGTCAACCTCAAGGCTGAGGGCTTCCGGCAGTTCGATGTCACCGATAGTATCAGCTTCGTCAACCTCTTCTTCATCTTCTTCGTCGTCTTCTTCGACAGCAATGATTTCTGTATCCTCCTCCTCGTCGTCAATATCTACTTCTACCTGAGCGAGTGAAGTCACTGGGAATGCAAAAAGCATTGCTGCTATCAAATACTGGATTTTCTTCATAATATAAATATTGCTTTTTGGAGCGGCAAGCCGCTGATTAGGTGGGGATGATACCCACTGTTAGAAATTCAGAGAACACTGCACTCCCACACCTCCGCCTTGCAACGGGTTGCGTGAAGTGCCGTTGATGTATGCCGGTTCTACACGGAGACTCAAATCATCGGAGATGTTGAACTCGGAGAGTGAAGCATCGACATAAGCATCCACAATACTCAAGGCGTAAACGCCTATGATGCAGAACAGACTAAGATCGCGATAACGGCGGAAACGGTCGGTACGCTTTTGGAACAATGTCGTGTAACGCGCCTTGTTCGTGTCGTCAATTACCTGTCCGAAATGCAGGAACTGGTTATAGCTGTCGGTCGAAGGATCATCATCGATGATATCGAGGTAAGCCTGCTTATAGTCGCTGTACATCTGGTTGTTCCAGCCGTATGCATATCCGCAACCTACAAAGCCACCCATGAAGATAGGCAGTTTCCAGAACTTGCGGTTATACACCTGACCGGCACCTGGACATACGATGGCAAGCCACATGGCGCGCTTTGCATTCGGACGCCATGTGCTCCAGTTGCGCTTCATCTTCACCTCTTTGCCAACGAGCATGGAGAGAGAGTCGGTGGTGAACACCTGTTCATCCTCGACTATCGTTTCCTGTGCTGCGCAGGTCATAGTGACGAGCATCATAGCGCAAGCCAGTATGCATCTGATATATGTCGACTTCAATACCTTCAATGCTTAGCCCTTCATCTTATCAAAAAGGTTCATGATACGCTCCAGTTCCTCGGCATTGTCGAAACCGATGCTGATTTTTCCCTTGCCCTTTGGCGATACTGCCATCTGGATCTTTGTTCCGAAGAACTTCGAAATCTGGTCACGCAAAGCCTCATATTCCTTTGGCAATTTCGCTGCCTCACGGATGGTCTTTCTATCGTTCTGCTGACCTTCATTCCCCTTAAGTCTCTGCACCATCTCCTCAACCTGGCGTACATTGTAATCGTTCTTCACGATTTCATCGTAAGCCTTTACCTGAAGCGATGGACTGTCGAGAGCCAAAAGAGCACGGGCGTGTCCCATAGTGATGTCCTTCTTTTGCAATGCCATTTGCACTTGTGCAGGGAGACGCAACAAACGGAGTGAGTTGGTGACAGCAGTACGGCTCTTACCTACACGCTGGGCAACCTTCTCTTGGGTGATACCCTCATTCTCCATAATCTGCTGGTAAGCCAAAGCTACCTCGATATCGTTGAGATCCTCGCGCTGGATGTTCTCAACGAGAGCCATCGTCATGATGCTTGCATCGTCGAGGGTGCGCACATAAGCTGGAATTGTAGCAATACCAGCCTTCTGTGTTGCTCTCCAACGACGCTCACCGGCGATGATCATATATCGGTTTTCCGAAATCTGGTGGAGGGTGATTGGTTGGATGATACCAATCTCGCTGATGCTGTTAGCCAATTCCTGAAGGGCCACCTCGTCGAATTCACGGCGTGGCTGGTTTGGATTGGCTTCAATCATCTCTACCGGAATCTCGCTGATGGTTGTAGAACCTTCTGTCCTAACAGCCTCTGTTGATATAAGAGCGTCAAGACCGCGACCTAATGCGCTGCTCTTTGCTCCTGAAGTAAATTTCTTTTTTACAGCCATAGTTGACTTTCCTTTTTAACCTTTAGCTATTCTTCTGAATAATCTCCTTTGCCAGTGAGAGGTGGTTCTTTGCACCTGCTGAATTAGCATCGTAGAGGATTACTGGCAGACCATGAGAAGGACTCTCCGAGAGTTTCACATTACGCTGGATGACAGTCTTGAATACCAACTCCTGGAAATGGCGCTTCACCTCGTCGTAAATCTGGTTTGCAAGACGCAGACGAGAGTCGTACATCGTCAGGAGGAATCCCTCAATCTCCAAACTTGGATTGAGTTTGCTCTTGATAATCTTGATAGTGTTGAGCAACTTTGTGATACCCTCCAGTGCAAAGTATTCACACTGAACAGGGATGATTACCGAGTCGGCGGCAGTGAGTGCGTTAACGGTGATGAGGCCGAGCGACGGACTGCAGTCGATGAGAATATAGTCATATTCGTCCTTTACCGGTGCAAGGATTTCTTTAAGCAGTTTCTCGCGGTTCTCCAGGTTGAGCATCTCGATTTCAGCACCAACAAGGTCGATGTGACTTGGCACGATGTCAAGACCTTCAACATCAGTTGTATAGATTGCCTCGTGAATATCGGTGTCGTTGATGATGCACTCGTAGATAGAGCATTCAACATCGTTGAGGTCAACACCAAGACCACTCGATGCGTTAGCCTGTGGGTCAGCGTCGATCAAGAGCACAGATTTCTCGAGTGTTGCAAGTGAGGCAGCGAGGTTCATAGATGTTGTTGTCTTACCAACGCCACCTTTCTGGTTTGCCAATGCAATGATTTTTCCCATATATTGTAAATGATTTGTTCAAATAATATACTTTTTCTGTCGTGCGGAATGATAAAAATCCCGCCGTAGTTTGCAAAGGTACGAAAATTTGTTGATATTACCATAAGGTAATAGCAATATTTGAAATTAATGTAGGTTTTTAAGGAATGTTAAGGTGATTCTCAAAAAATATCTATACCTTTGCAATGTAGATTGATTATTATGGAAAATCAGAGACCTCTTATATTAATATCCAACGACGATGGATATCAGGCGAAGGGCATCAACGAACTGGTTCGTATGGTTCGTGGCTTTGGCGATATCATCGTTTGTGCTCCTGAAGGTCACCGTTCAGGACAGTCACGTGCCTTCAGTATGACACCTCTCACAATGAAGAAAGTGAGTGAAGAACCAGGCATCACGGTATATGCTTGTTCGGGAACTCCTGTCGATTGTGTGAAGATGGCTTACCATCAGGTGTGTCCTCGTAAGCCCGATCTTGTGCTTGGTGGCATCAACCACGGTGATAATGCCAGCACAAACTCGCATTATAGTGGTACTGTGGGCATCGTGATAGAGGGTGCGATGAAGTTCATCCCTTCCATCGCCTTCTCGCTATGTGATTATCGCCCTGATGCAGACTTCGAACCAATGACAAACATCGTCCAGAACCTTGTACAGAAAGTATTGGAAAACGGTCTGCCGGAATATACTTGTTTGAATGTCAACTTCCCTCTCGTTGATGACGTGAAAGGAGTGAAACTGTGTCGTATGGCTCATGGTCACTGGCGTAAGGAGGTAGAAAAGCGCACCCATCCTACAGGTATGATGAACTACTATTGGATGACGGGCTTTTACCAGAATGATGAACCGGAGGCTGAGGATACCGATGCGTGGGCTTTGGCTAATGGGTATGTGTCGATAACACCGCTTACCGTCGATTCAACTGATTTCAAAGCATTAAAAGAAATTGAAAAATTCTTCTAGACGTGAAATACTATCTCATAGTAGGTGAGGCTTCGGGCGATTTACATGCTTCGCGATTGATGCGCTCCTTGAAGAAAGAAGACCCGGAAGCTGAATTCCGTTTCTTCGGTGGTGACTTGATGACTGCCGAAGGTGGCACTCGTGTGCGTCATTTCAAGGAGATTGCCTACATGGGATTCATTCCTGTGTTGCTCCATCTCTCTACTATCCTCGATGCTCGTAAGCAGTGCAAGGAAGATATTCTGCAATGGAAACCGGATGTTGTCATTCTTGTTGACTATGCCGGTTTCAACCTTGATATCGCGCGTTTCCTTCGTCGTGAGCAGAAGGTAGGGCGTTTCTCTTGTCGCATCTTCTATTATATCAGTCCGAAGATATGGGCTTGGAAGGAGGGACGCATAAAGAATTTCAAACGCGATGTCGATGAGATGTTCTGTATTTTGCCTTTCGAGGTGCCGTTCTTCGAGAAGAAACACAACTACCCTGTGCATTATGTGGGAAACCCTACTGCCAATGAGGTGAAGGAGTTCCTTGAAACGTATGATGGTGAAGAGGAAGAGTGGGAGAGCGACAAGCCGATTATAGCCTTGCTTGCCGGTTCTCGCATGCAGGAGATAAAGGACAATCTCCCGATGATGATTCGCTCTACTCGCCATCTTGCCGACCGTTATAAACTCGTTCTGGCAGGTGCTCCGTCAATATCAGAGGATGTCTATCGTGGGTATCTTGAAGGTTCTGATATCCAACTTGTTATGAATCGCACTTATCCGCTCCTTGCCCATTCTGTTGCGGCACTCGTCACCAGTGGAACTGCCACTTTAGAGACCTGTTGTTTCAATGTTCCGCAGGTGGTTTTGTACAAGACACCGCTGCCTCGTGTGGCGCGATTCGTATGGGATAATTTCTTCAAGGTGAAGTATATCTCACTTGTCAATCTCATCGCCGACCGTGAGGTGGTGCCGGAGATGATGGCGGATAGGTTTACCGATGATCAGATTATCGCAGAACTCGATGCAATCCTGCCTGGTGGTGCCAAGCGTGAGGCAATGCTCGAAGGTTACCGTGAGGTGCACAAACAATTAGGCGACACTGTCGCTCCCGACAATGCCGCCCGTATAATAAGCCTCACCCCCAACCCCTCTCCCACGAGGAGAGGGGAGTGAAAACTCCATATAAGTTTAAATGAAGCTGATCGTGTAGATATATATCACTGATGCAGGTATTGCCATCAGGGATGAGTCGAAACGGTCGAGCATACCACCGTGGCCTGGCAATACATTGCCCGAGTCTTTGATGCCAAGGGTGCGCTTGAACAGACTCTCTACGAGGTCGCCCCAAGTACCGAAGAACACCACTACTAATCCTAGTCCCATCCATTCGAGGATGTTCATTCCCGAACGTCCGAAACCTTCAGCTGTTGTTGGCTCGAGATAACCTACGAGTGCAGCAACGGCTACAACGAGGATTCCTCCACCGATACTTCCTTCCCAGCTCTTGCCAGGACTGACACGAGGGAACAGCTTATGCTTGCCGAAGAGTGAACCGCTGAGGTAGGCTCCGGTGTCGTTGCACCAGAGGAACACGAAGATGCTCAATGGCATCAACCAATAGAACTCACCCGAGGTGAAAGCGAGGATGTTGATGCATGAGAATGGCAGTGCGATATAGAGTTGGCTCATCATCGCGTAAGCCCAGTCGTGGATAGGATCCTCCTGCTTCAGATAGAGTTCTGATACAAAAAGGTAGATGATAGTGATGAGATAAGGGATGAACACTATTGCTGGTGTCAGTCCCGAACAGAAACCTGCCATTGCTATGTTGAGGAACACACCTGCAGCCGAGCAGATGAAACGGTTTACTGTTACTCCGGCACGATCGTTTACCAGACCAGTGAATTCCCATATAGCCATACCGGTTATCAATGTGAACAGGAACAGCATTGCGTCGAAACGCATAAATCCTGCAATCATTATTGCCACGAACAATACTCCGCTAATGGCACGAACAATGAAATTTTTAAGTTTCGGACCCATCATTATTATTTACAATTGGACAATTTACAAATTTACAATTTTTCACTTTCGCTATCGCCATCGCTTTCGCT
>JAUNIK010000087.1 GCA_030523505.1 Prevotellaceae bacterium
GCTGTAAAGAGACGGAGGCTCTGGGGAATAGCAATTCACAAGTTCTATGTTGCAACCACTGAAAGCCCCTCGGCCTATGCTATCTACATAACCTAGAGTTATGCCAGTTAGGCCTGTGCAACCAGCGAAAGCATAATCTCCAATTATTGGGGCCGGAATATTATATGGCTGCATTTCCCAATCAGCCCTTGCCAGAGGATATTGTATCAATGTTGTTTGAGTCTTGTCGAACAAGATTCCCTCCATTGAACTGCTATAGTTCTGATTAGCATCGTCAACATATATTTCCGCAAGAGAAGAGCAACGTCCAAGTGCGCGTGTGCCAATATGTGTGACACCACTTCCTATTGCAAACCGCATCAGTCCAGTACAATCAGCAAACGATTCGTCGCCTATTGTTTTCACGGCATCCGGAATTATAAATTCAGTTAGACCTGCACATCCTTGAAAAGCAGAATTACCAATTTTAGTTACGCTATTACCTATTGAAACCGAAGTTAGATTATTATAATGATAGAAGGCGTATGTTCCGATGCTTGTCACACCATCACTGATTGTAACACTCTTTATATCATGTCCAAACCACGGTAAACTAAACCCTTGAAAATCGTCCATGTCACCTGTACCAGATCTTGTCAGCAATCCTTCATGGTCAAAAGTCCATGTGAGGTTGTCACCACAGGTACCAGAGGCCACTTCTACAGCATGAAGTGTAACAGAAAGCACCAGAGAAAATGTAATTGAAATCAGTTTTTTCATATCGTGTTTGATTTTATTATTCTATAATCACTATTTATGATGCAAAAATAATAAATTTCAGCGAAAGTTCATACTAAAAATGACACTTTTTTTCAACTACCAACATAATTATGTTGTTACTGTTTATAATTCAAAGAATAGACGACGTTTATTGACTACTTAATAGATACAAATAAGGCAGGGGATTGCTCCTCTGCCTTAACAAATTTATTGAGTGGGAAAACTTATTTCTTTGCTGTCTTCTTTGCTGTTTTCTTAGCGGCTTTCTTTGCTGGCTTCTCCTTTGGAGTGTGAGCAACGCGATAGTCGCGTGGAGTGATGCCGAGAATACGGAAGAATGAAGCGTAGAACGACTGACGGTTAGAGAATCCAACGAGGTCTGAGATTTCCTCGATAGTGAGATCCTTGTAACGCTTGTCAGCAAGGAGTGTCATTGCTTCTTCTACACGATACTTATTTACAAACGAAGTATAGTTCATGTGGAACTTCACATTTACCACTGCTGAAATATAGCGTGAGTTTGTGCCAAGTTCATCGGCTAGTTTCTTTGCAGAATAATCTCTTTCCTTATACTTCTTCTCGATCAGAATCTTTTCGAGAATCTGATCTTTCAACTGGTCCATGAGGTCTGGACTAACAAGACTGCGATAGAGAGCCGCTTTTGGCTTGATCTCTGTAATGTTATATTTTGCCATTTTTCAATTAATTTTTAAGGTGATATCCTTCAGACAATCTATGTCCACCTTTGATTTCGGACTGCAAAGGTAATGAAAATCTTTGGAAAACGCGAATGATTAGGAAAAATTTTTAATAATTTTCTTCTAACCACAGTTTTGAAGCGGCATCACTTGGCATTCTCCAGTCGCCTCGTGGCGAAAGACTGACACTTCCCACCTTCGGTCCGTCAGGCAGACAAGAGCGCTTGAACTGCTGCGAGAAGAAGCGTCGCATGAAGGTTTTGAGCCACTTGCGGATTGTTTCTTCATCGTAATGCGGACCATTAGTTCCGTCGAAGGCTTTCATTGCCATGAGGAAAATCTTGGCTGGAGCAAAACCGAAACGGAGGAAATGATACAGGAAGAAATCGTGCAACTCGTAAGGTCCAACGAGGTCCTCGGTTTTCTGTTTGATGTTACCATTCTCATCGGCAGGAATAAGCTCTGGCGAGATAGGTGTATCGATGACATCAAGGAGTGTTGTGCGAGAAACTTCGTCTACCCCACTCTCTGCCACATACTGTACGAGATAGCGGATGAGTGTCTTTGGAATGCTTACATTCACAGCGTACATCGACATGTGGTCACCGTTGTATGTGCACCATCCCAGAGCAAGTTCGGAGAGGTCGCCAGTACCGATTACCATTCCTCCCACCTGATTAGCAATGTTCATGAGAAGCATTGTACGATAACGGGCCTGCGAGTTCTCGTAGGTGACATCGTGGTTGTTTATGTCGTGGCCTATATCCGAGAAATGCTGCTTCACAGCGTCGGCTATGACTATCTCGCGCTGGGTGATGCCAAGCGATGTCATAAGGTTGACGGCATTGTCGTGAGTACGATCAGTGGTGCCGAATCCAGGCATTGTGATACCATGGATGCCCTTTCGGTCGAGTCCGAGTTTGTCGAAGGTCTTTACACAGACAAGAAGAGCAAGTGTGGAATCGAGTCCACCGCTGATGCCTATGACAACATTTTTACAGTTGGTATGGACAAGTCGCTTTGCCAATCCCATCACCTGAATGTTGAATATCTCCTCGCACGATGCCTGCATATCAGCAGATGTAGGGATGAAAGGCAATGGATTGTAGTTGCGCTCGAGAACAAACTCCGAACCAGTCTCCACGTCGAGAGGAATATTGACAGCTTTTTCAGCCCATGAGTTCTGTGTGCGACCGAAGGTGGTGTTTGACACACGCTCTGCACGCAGTTTCTCAATGTCAATCTGAGCTGTTACAAGTTGCTCGTCGAGGGCAAATCGATCGCTATGTGCAAGTTGAGAACCATTCTCGTATATGATGGCATTGCCACCATAGACAACATCCTGTGTGCTCTCACCGAAACCAGCCGAACTATAAACATAGGCTGAGAGGCAGCGTGCGCTCTGCTGAGAAATGAGCGACAGGAGGTACTGATGCTTGCCGATGAGTTCGTCGGAAGCAGAGAGATTGAAGATGATGTCGGCACCAGCAGAGGCGGCATAACTGCTTGGTGGGAGTGGTGACCACATGTCCTCACACACCTCGATAGCAAACTTCACCCCCGAAGGTAGTTCGAAGATGGTTGGAGGATTGTTGACACCTTCTGGCGAGAACCATCGCTTCTCGTAGAACTCACCGTAGTTAGGGAGATATGTCTTGTTGACTGTGTAATAAGTGCCACCAGCAAGCACAACGGCTGCATTGAACAGGCGGTTGTCCTGACGTACTGGTGCTCCTACGATGACAACGATAGGCAGATCGCGACAATAGCGGAGAAGGTCGATGAGGGCCTCGTCTGACTTGTCAAGAAGATATGTACCTCGGAAAAGGTCCTGACAGGTATAGCCTGTGATGCATAGCTCAGGGAACACGAGGATTTCAACACCTTCGGCAACGGCCTGATCGATGATGGCCTTTATATGTTCTACATTGTAGTCAATGTCGGCAACTTTGACAGA
The DNA here is from genome assembly GCA_030523505.1 of Prevotellaceae bacterium. GTDB lineage: Bacteria > Bacteroidota > Bacteroidia > Bacteroidales > Bacteroidaceae > Prevotella. The sequence continues at coordinate 3,415 of JAUNIK010000087.1, forward strand.
AGGAACTGCCGCACCAACCTTTACATATCCAAAATTCTTCATATTTTTATCTTATTGTTACCTGTGTGGCACCATAGCCATATTCCTGGAACGATGCATCTTGATACTGATAGCGCTTGTACTTATAGCTGAGTTCGTTGATGATAGCACGGCGGAGTACGCCCTCGCCTTTTCCATGAATGAACACTATCTTCTGACCTCGCTTATTGCTGTATTCTGCCAGAGTGTCGCGGAACACCTTTAACTGATACTCGAGAATATCAGCATTGTTCATGCCATTGGTGGTTTCGAGCACCTCGTGAGCATGAAGATCTACAACTACTATTTCCTGATTATCCTTCTTCTGGATGGTCTTAGCAGGTTTCTTCTCGTCTTCCTTCACCTTCTTATACATCTCCTGACGCAGTTTCTTGGCATCGATGACGAGTGGACGCTGCTGTTCGTCGTTCTCAATGACGGTGAAGAGCAACGCTGGTTCCTCAAAGAAATCATTCTCCTGGAAACAGTGCAGTTTATAGAATTTCACCGGATCAAGACGGAACTGCACATCGATAGTCGGTTTCAAGAGGAATGGCTTGTCTTTCTTGTAGGCCAACATCTGGAGAGCGATATGTTCGAGGTTATTAAGGTCCTCGCGACCAACTTCCTCAACAAATGTGAGGGTGTTTGGTTCAATCTCGCCATTCAGCTTCATCTGCCAGTTCTGGTTTTCTGCAACGAGATAGTTATAATGGAGGAAATAGTTGGAGTCGTTGACGAGATAGCACTCGAAACGAGTATTGGTGAACTCCTTGACATCCATCGGCACGAATGCCAGATATACAGAGAGTTTGTTGCCGCCCTTGCGCTCTTCGACAGGAGCACGGAAGGTCACTTCATTGTCGGCTGGATCATAGTCAGGCTCCTCATCATCGGCATCTTTCTGGGATAGTCCCTGTGAGAGTTTCTGCTTGATTGACATGCCATCGGGTGCTGATACTGGCTGTGCCGAAGGCTGGTTGTCTTTGCCCATAGCCTTCGCTGTGCTGTAATCGTCGCTCTCAACGACAACAACATCATTGACAGCCATTGGAATCTCAAAGCCGTCCTCATCTTCAACAAGGACTATATCGCGACCTTTGAAGCCAGAAACACGGCCACCACCTATTTCGCTTAAAAATCTTACTTTATCGCCTATTTTCATTGTATATTTGATTCAATTTATGTCGTTTTACACCGATTTTTGTCTATTTTTATCGGTTTTGGGGTGATTTTTAACGAGTTTTGCGAACATTTTTGCCTTATTTTCCTACGGAATGAGCAGACTTGAGTCGCCATAGCTCAGGAAACGGAAATCGTGAGAGAGAGCGTATTCATAAACCTTGTGCCAATCGCCATGAAGGAATGCACTGACAAGCAACAGAAGGGTGCTTTGTGGCTGATGGAAGTTGGTGACGAGCATCTTCACAATCTTATATTCATAGCCTGGTGCAATGATAATCTGTGTACTTGTATGGAGCGCAGAGAGATTGTTGCGGTCAAGGTATGCAAGAATCTCCTTTATCGCTTCTACAGGAGTTATCGCAGCCTCCTGCTCGTAAGGTTCCCACTGGTTAACATGCAGTTCAGCCTCGCTAAGATCAGGGTTGGCATGGAGCTTCAATCCCATGTAATAAAGGCTCTCGAGGGTTCTTACACTCGTGGTGCCAACGGCTATGGCCGATGCATCATGGCGGATTAGTTTCTCCAGAGTCTGACGACGAACTGCTATATACTCGGTGTGCATCTCGTGACCTTCAATCTGCTCAGCCTTTACCGGTTTGAATGTTCCAGCACCAACATGCAGAGTTACTTCCTCACGGTCAATACCACTGTCATCGAGGGCTTTCAGTACTTCTGAGGTGAAATGAAGGCCTGCCGTTGGAGCGGCTACAGAACCTTTGATCTTGGAATAAACCGTCTGGTATGTGCTCTTATCTGATTCCTCGGTCTCACGGTTCAAGTATGGAGGGATTGGCAGTTCACCGACAATATCAAGGATTTCAGCCCACGACACCTGAGGATTATCCCATGTGAAAACACTCTCATGGGATGTGCCATGAATGCCGCATCGTGTTGCTGTGAGGGTGAACTTCTTGCCTTCGTATTCAAACTCACGGCGGAGCGAACCTTCCTTCCATTTCTTCAGGTTTCCAACGAGGCAATACCATGAGCACTGTTCGTTTGACTGGAACATCAGTTCATAGTCGGCAGGCTTTGCTGGTTCGAGAAGGAAAATCTCTATCAAAGCACCTGTCTCCTTACGGAAATGCATTCGTGCCTGAATCACCTTAGTATTGTTGAACACCATTAGTGCACCAGAAGGAAGATAAGAGGGGAGATTAGAGAATCGGTCCTCTCCTACTTCACCGTGCTTATATACAAGCAGTTTCGACTGGTCACGCTGTGCCAGAGGAAATTTTGCTATCCTTTCGTCGGGAAGTGGATAGTTGTAGTCGGATATATGTATCTGTTTTGGTGAAAGCATTCTATTAGGAGTTATGTAAACATTTTAACTCAATTAAATTGGAAACAATGCACGGAACAATGCAAAGATACATATCAACAGCAATGTCAGGATTACATTGTAAATGTCTCTGTAAGCATATCCCGTACTTGTATAGTGAGTTGAGATGAAATTCTTGTCAGGTGTTATTCTTCTGTTGAAGAAACTAAAACAACAGTATGAAACTGATGCGACCAAAGCTCCCCAAAGGAAGCCGACACAGACATCGCTTGGATAATGGACACCAAGATATATTCGGGTGTATCCATTCAGCAGCGACCAGGAAATCATAGCTATAGTAAACAGGCGGCTCCTTACCAAAAGGCAGAAGAACATCGCAACAGACATAGTATTTGCCGCATGAGCCGAGAAGAAGCCATATTTACCACTACGATAGTTCTGGAAAACATCGATGGTATATTTGAGCACAGGATCGCGTGTAGGACGCCAGCGCATGAAATATGGCTTTACAAGTTCATTGACAACAAGATCGGCAAAGCTAACAGTCAGTATAGCAAAGCCAAGAATCAATAGGATTTGTTTCAGAGTAGCATTGTTTTTAATTACCATCAATATCAGCATGAGATACAATGGAATCCAAGGCCATGGCTGCGTCAAAGTATAGATAAAACGATCCATGAACAGAGAGTCAGATCCCTGTAACACTTGCATTATTGGTAGATCAAAGTAGTAAGTTATTGAATGAAAATCCACTATTATTTATTATTTATTAATTATGTAAAATCTAATATTAGTTCTCTATATCTCCTCAACTTGATTCACAAGCAACCAGCCCTCACGGCCATCGGTGAGTTTGATGCCAAGCCAACCCTTCATATTACGGTCGGTGATGTTGACGAGAGTTCCTTCGTGGAGCACCATCTCGTTGGCACTGCCAGCAGCCGGAGTTTTCTTTACATTGACAGAAGGGGCGATGATGATTGCACCATCATGATTCTGGGCATACTGCTTCTGCTGCCAAGCGAGGAAGGTGGTCATGATAAAAAGAACGAAACAAGCCACTGCACCATAAAAGCCCATCTTAATCATCCACATGCGGGAACCGAAAAGATAGATAATGAGAAGAAGCAGTGTAGCAAGGAACATCACGATAGATAGCGTTGTCCAGGAATCGCTGCTCATGGTGTTGACAAGCGACTTATACCATGTGATGAAGAACATCTCGCGCTCTGGAACAATCTTGTCGATGGTCTTGCTACGAGCAAAGTCGAGGTTGAAACGGATATCCTTGTCACCAGGCGACAACTTGTAAGCTCTCTCATAGGCAAGCACTGCCTGAGTGATATTCTCGGTGCGGAAATAGGCATTTCCCAGATTATAGTAAAGACTGGCTGAAACGCCTTCCTTCAACACGTCGTTATAGTTCTTGATAGCCTCCTGATAGTTGCCCTTTGCATACTCTGCATCAGCCATCTGCTTTGTAACCTTTGCATTAGCTGTCATAGAGAGAGCAAGGAAGAGCACAAGAAGCATTCCTACTGATTTCTTATTTGATTTTTTCTTCTGATTCAACATATTGTCAATATCTGTGATGGCCTTTGCAGCCTTCTCATATACGATATCCATCTTTCCCTTTGGATCACCAGGGGCATAGCGAGCATACTCACACTCGTCGATAGCTTCGATGAAGGTACCTACTGTTGTGTCGTCAACTTCACGAGCAGTGAGTTTCTCCGAGATATTCTCGCGAGAAAGCTCTGCAACAGGAATATTGAGTTTGTCGCCCACATATCCCCAAAGTGCACGGAGCACCTCATCATAGAACTCGTTCTGCTGACCTTTCTCCATCAGTTTGGCAGCAGTACGGAGACGCTTTGTGGCAACCTTATTTGCCTTCTTGCCTCGCATCATAACAACATTAGCGTTGTCCATAGCACGCTTGCGGAAAATAACGACAAGTGCGATGAAGAGCAAAAGTGGAAGAAGGATAAGACCAAGATGGGAAGCACCGCCGAAGAGATATGAATCGACTTTCGACATTGAAGAATCACCTGTCTTGATGTCATGTATGTCATTATCCTTATCAGCAGAATAGTCGGCCATTGTTGACTTTCCTTCACCCTTTGCAACATTGAGTGTTATTGGCTCTGTCTTCTTTGTCTTATATGAATTTGAAGCAAGGTCGAAATAAGTGAACTCAACACCTGGGATAGTGTATTTACCCTGATTACGAGGCACTATGAGATAGTCGTAAATCATGCTACCCTCGAGACCGTTCTGTGTAAGTTTAGACTTGTCGGTAACCTTTGGATCATACTTGTCGAAATCCTTTGGCAACTCGAGTTCTGGCTGCTTGATAAGCTTCAAGTTACCAGTACCGTCAACAATAACACGGATTGTGACAGGTTCGCCAGCCTTGAGTTCAGTCTTATCCACTGAAGAAGAAATCTCGAACTTACCTACGCCTCCCGAGAATCCAGCAGGACGCTCAGGCAGTGGATCTACTTGGATAGTCACAGCTGGTGCAACGACATCTCGCTTCACCTCAACATAGCCCGAACCACCATTGAAGAATGCCTCGAATGGGTCGATGTTTCTGTTACGCTGAACAACAATGCCCTTGAAGGTAAGTGGTGGAATTTCCAGTTTGCCTGTCATCTGTGGATACATCACATACTGACTCCATGTAACAGTGCGGTAATTGCGGCCATCGATATTCTCCACCTTGAAGCTCTTCTGCTGTGGAAGCGGAATCTCCTGTGTGTGGAATCCATTCAGGTCTGGCATTTTTCCTGTGAGCTGAGTAAGGTCAACCTGTGTATATACCTTATATGTGAGAAGGATTGGCTCCTGCTCATGGACACGAGTCTTATTGGCACTGACACGGATGAAGAGGTCGTTGCCAGAAATCTTTGATCCAGCCTGGCGCATATTGTCTTCATCATAATCACCATGCATTCTTGGAGCCTGACGTGGGTTTACCTGCTGCGATGAAGAAGAACCAGCAACAGTAACAGAGGCTGTATTTGAATGTACAGTCTTTCCATCTCTGACGGCTCTTGCTGCAGGAATGGTGTAAGTACCATTCTTTGCTGCATGAAGGGTATAGGTGTAAGTTATTGATGAAGAACTGGTAGTATGACCATTGATTATCTGGATACTTGAAGATCGTGATGTATATGGACCTGCAATGACCTCCAATCCTTCTGGTATTTCACCTGCACG
>JAUNIK010000651.1 GCA_030523505.1 Prevotellaceae bacterium
AAAATAATTTGATAGTCTTCATAATATCATTTGTTTATCTTTTATGTATTGAGTTCACGTCAGTTGATTATATGCCTCAGCTCACGCCAGCTCGAAGAGTTAACGACCAACGCTGGGATACAAAGCCAGGCAGAGACCAATGTTTAATCATTTAAATGCCACTTTTACAAGTGGAGTCTTATATCCTATAAATCAGATGTCATTCATACTTCTGCTCGTCAATGACCTTGCCTTCATTATCCACCGCACGCCAATGCACAATGTTTCGTGCCTCTGATGAAATAGTCACTCCGCATTTTGTTATTGTGCGTCCGTCGGCTTCGTAGGGAATGGCATAGCCCTTGGAGTCTATCTGGGCCAAGGCATTATCTACGGTGTCATCCACCTTCAGTTCGAGGACATAGATGTCGTTCTTGGTCTTGATTACCACATCGGCACGACCGAGAACGCTCTTTACCTCTGTGTCCACCTTGCTGTTGAGCAAAGAGAACACAACGTACATCAGCAACTTGTAGAATGCCTCCTTTTTCTTCTTCGCCATCCACTCCTTGCGGGTTATGATGTCGTAGGGCAAAGAAGCTATGTAGGAGCGGAGCTCACTAAGTGCCGATGGCAGGTCGCCTTTTACCAATGCGCGGGCCATATCAAGGATGGTGGCATTCCTGTCCCAATCAGAGATATCCATCAAATAGCTTGTCAAACTGTACACCATGCCCTGGCGCACCTCGTAGTTGGGGAAGTGAAGTGTGTAGGAATCCAGCAGCTTATCATAAGATGCAATGGTAAGATAGCCACTCTGATAAAGCATTGGAACTGGTGTCGAAGCATTCTCGCAAGGCACATTAAATTCCTCCATCGACAATTCCACGCCATCGAAGTCGAGAGGGTTGAAGTCGGGGAAATGTTTGAGATGCTCGATGAGCGATGCCGATGTGCCCGACTCAAACCAGTAGTTGTCTGTCGTATTGTTGTTGAGGGCGCGCATAAGACTGAAAGGAGCATATATATCCTGACTCTTTCTTGCGAAGTGATAGCCATCATATTTCTCTTTCAGCAAGGCGTATGCCTCGTCGGTTGTCATCTCAAGGTTGGATGCATACTCCTCAACGCAAGGGCGAAGGAAAGTGTCGAGTTCCTCTTGGGTAATGCCGCACAATCCTGAATATTCATCTATCATGGATATCTGATTCAGGTTGTTAAGCTCCGAGAAAATGCTCATCTGAGAAAACTTCGTTACTCCAGTTATAAACACGAACTTGAGATATGCACCCTCATCCTTCAGCACCTGATAGAACTCACGTAGCATCATGCGCATTTCTTCAAGCTGCTCCGTGTCGTAGAGCAATCGCATAACGGGAGCATCGTATTCGTCGAGTATGACCACGACACGTTCGTCTGTCTGCTTATTTGCGTTATGAATAAGGTCGCGAAAGCGGTCGCCAGGAGTTATAGACAGAGGGTCGCGTCCATAGATGCTTTCGTAACCACGAATCATTGACTCCAGCTTGGTCTTCGCCTCGCTCACTTTAAGATTCTTCAGTCCGCTCATGGTGAAATGCAGCACGGGATATGTCTTCCATTCCTTCT
>JAUNIK010000088.1 GCA_030523505.1 Prevotellaceae bacterium
ATCAGCCCAAACTGCCTAAGGCACTGAGAGGTAATGTTAAGACCGTTGCTGGTGAGCCTACTCAGTCTGTTGCAGACCAAGAAGAGATCAAGAAGCTGTTCCCTAATACTTATGGAATGCCTCTGATCAAGTTTGAAAATACTGCTGAGGCAGCAGACTTCGCTCCAATGAATGTGGGTGTTATCTTGTCAGGTGGTCAGGCTCCTGGTGGACATAATGTGATGTCAGGTCTGTTTGACGGATTGAAAAAGCTGAACCCAGCTAACCGTCTTTATGGATTTTTGATGGGTCCTGGTGGTCTGGTGGATCATAAATACATTGAACTGACAGCTGATATTATCGACGAGTATCGTAATACTGGTGGTTTCGATATCATAGGTTCTGGTCGTACTAAACTGGAGAAGGTGGATCAGTTTGAGAAGGGTCTGGAAATCCTGAAAAAACTGGACATTAAGGCTGTAGTTATTATTGGTGGTGATGACTCAAATACCAATGCTTGCGTTCTGGCTGAGTATTATGCTGCTAAAAACTATGGTATTCAGGTGATTGGCTGCCCTAAGACTATTGACGGTGACCTGAAGAATGATCAGATTGAGACTTCTTTTGGCTTCGATACTGCTTGCAAGACTTATTCTGAAGTAATAGGTAATATTGAGCGCGACTGCAACTCTGCTCGCAAGTACTGGCACTTCATCAAGTTGATGGGTCGTTCAGCATCTCACATTGCACTCGAGTGTGCTCTCGAGACTCAGCCAAACGCATGTCTCATCTCTGAGGAGGTAGAGCAGAAGGCTATGTCACTCGACGACGTTGTAACATACCTCGCTCAGATCGTTGCTGACCGTGCTGCTGAGGGCCACAACTTCGGTACTGTACTCATCCCAGAGGGTCTTATCGAGTTCATCCCAGCTATCAAGAAGCTCATCGCAGAGCTCAACGAGGTTCTTACAGACCCAGCAACAGGCGAGAGCCGTGAGTTTGCTTCAAAGGAAGAGCAGGTAGCATTCGTTAAGGGTAACATCGCACCTGAGAACCTTGCTGTTCTCGAGTCACTTCCAAAGGATGTTGAGCGTCAGCTCTGCCTCGATCGTGACCCACACGGTAATGTTCAGGTTTCTCTCATCGAGACTGAGAAGCTCCTTTCAGCAATGGTTGCTACAAAGCTCGAGGCTTGGAAGGCAGAGGGTAAGTACTGTGGCAAGTTCGCTCCACAGCACCACTTCTTCGGTTATGAGGGACGTTGTGCAGCTCCTTCTAACTATGATGCTGACTACTGCTACTCACTCGGTTTCAATGCTTCACGCCTTATCGCTAACGGCAAGACCGGTTACATGTCAGTAATCAAGAACACAACAGCTCCTGCAGCAGAGTGGATTGCAGGTGGTGTGCCTATCACAATGATGATGAACATGGAGCGTCGTAACGGTGCTATGAAGCCCGTTATCCGCAAGGCTCTTGTAGAGCTTGATGGTGCACCTTACAAGTACTTCGCTGCTCATCGTGAGGAGTGGGCTAAGAACACATGCTACATCTACCCAGGTCCTATCCAGTACTGGGGACCAACAGAAGTATGTGACCAGACCACTAAGACTCTTGCTCTCGAGCAGGCAAAGTAATCATAAGATAAAAGTGGTTCACTTTACTATATGACAAGAAAAAAGAATACCTCTCGCCGCCGACGTCCAACACCACGGAAGTATGTGTGGTTGGGAGGTATTCTTGCGTCTATAGTATATATCTTTGCATTCTATTATTTCTTTGTTTCTCCAACGGGATTCCGATGGAGAGCACTTTATGGTGATGCTCGATACCCAGTGGGATATGAGATTCAGGGCATCGATATCAGTCATCATCAGGGGAAGATAAATTGGGGAAGACTTCGTGGGGGTAGCATTGATGGTAATCCGGTGCGATTTGTCATGATAAAAGCCACCGAAGGAGCCAACTTCCTCGACAGTCGTTTCGTCGATAATTTCTATCAGGCTCGTGAACATGGATTCATTCGCGGAGCCTATCATTTCTGGAGCAACAAATCCACAGCACGCGAGCAGGCATACTATTTCCTCAGTAAGGTGAAACTGGAATCTGGTGATCTTCCACCGGTTTTGGATGTGGAGCGTTTCCCGAAGAACACAACAAAGGAGGAGTTCCAGCGAAACATTCTCACATGGCTTCATATAGTAGAAGACCGCTACCATGTGAAACCAATCATTTACACATATTATAAATTTAAGCAGGAATACCTTTCTGCTCCTGTTTTCGACGACTATCCATATTGGATAGCACATTATTATACAGAGAAAATGGAGTATAAGGGTTCATGGCGATTCTGGCAGCATACAGATGTAGGTCGTCTTCCTGGCATCAACGGCTTCGTTGATTTCAATATCTACAACGGCTCGTACTACGATCTGCAGAAGTTCACGATGGAATAGAAACCCACCCAAGTGGGCTTTACTTCAGTACCAACATGCACCAGTTGTTGTTTTCCTTGCGGGAAAACTCGGAGAGCCCTAATTCCCAAGCTTTTTCAAGAATCATTGGAGCATCCTCTGTGTAGAAACCACTCAGTATTATTGTGCCACCGACATTGAGAACCTCGCGGAATCGTGGAAGGTCGGCAAGAAGGATGTTACGGTTGATATTTGCCATTACGAGATCGAACACTCCGCTGATATGTGTCAGCACTGATGAGTCGCCCTCCATCACTCGGATGTTGCTCACACCATTGAGCACAGCATTATGGTCGGTGTTCTTCACACTCCATTCATCAATATCGTATGCAACAATCTCTTCTGCACCGAGCTTTGATGCAGCAATGCCCAGAATGCCGGTTCCGCAACCACAGTCGAGCACTCGCTTTGATGCCACTTCCTGTTCAAGAAGTTCAGAAAGAATCATCTGTGTTGTCTCATGAGTACCCGTACCGAAAGCGTTCTTCGCTTCAATACCTATCGAGATAGGGCGGTCAACAAGTGGTATCGACTTCTTTGCGTCGAACACCATAATCTGCTCGTTGATGTCGATAGGCTCAAAACCAATTGACTCCCATTCTTGATTCCAGTCTTCATCTATCACACATGCGATAGTATATTCTATGAGGGTGTTCTCTATCGGGAACTCGGAAATCACCTGGTCAAGCATCTCCTTGTGGAAGAGATCCATCTGTACATATCCATCGAGTCCTTGTTCTGTTTCCTCAAACGATTCGAAGCCAGCTTCTCCTGCCATATCGGCAAGAAGTTCACGAGCCACCTGTTTGAGGTCCTCATCACATTCAATCTTGAATTCGGCCTTGTAGTAATGCATTTATTATATCACCTAAATAGTTATTTCTACTGCAAAATTACAAAAAATAGGGAAAATCCTACCCATAGTTAGGGGATTTCCTCCATTTTGCCCGATATTTCTTGATAAATTTGCATCGTGAAAGATTGAAAAGGCGTCATAAAGCCTGAAATCGACAATAAAATCGAGAAATAAAAACATAGAATAAATTAAGATTATGAAAAAGTTATTAGTTCTCTCAGCAATGATTCTTGCGATGCCTCTCGCAATGATGGCTCAGGATGATGATATGTATTTCGTACCATCAAAGAAGAATACAGTGAAGGAACCTAAGACCGTTTACTACGCAGGCAGTAATCGTGACATCGATGAGTACAACCGTCGTGGTAAGTTTGCATCGAAGGTGGTTCCTATGGATAGCGACATCGTTGCTGTCGATACTGTAGCTGGTGTTTATCCTGAAACAATTTCTCTGACCGACCTTCTTTCTAACGGTTACAAGATCGTGAAGGATGACGAGGATGAGGACTATCGTTATAGCCGTATGCTCGACCGCTGGTATGGTAGCTACGATCCTTGGTTCTACGGAGTTGGCCCATGGGGATGGCACAGCCCATTCTGGTATCATCGCCACTGGGGATTCTACGACCCATGGTTCGATCCATGGTATGATCCTTGGTTCTACGGCCCAGCATACTACGGTTGGAATACATACTGGGATCCATTCTACTTCGGTTGGCACGGTTGGTACGACCCATGGTATGGCCCTTGGAACAACCACTGGTGGGTAGGTCCAGTTTATCCTGGTGGAGGTTCTTACTTCAATAGCAATGGTATAGCAGGAACCCAGAATCATGGTAGTGTTCACGGACCTGGTCATGTAGGAGGCTCAACAACTCGTGGTGGTGGTCGCTTCACAGGTGCACGTCGTGGTGGTCAGACAGCTGCTACAGGTGGAACAACAACAGGTACAAGAGCAACAGCAGGTTCACGAGGTACAGGCGTAACACGTGGCGGTACATTCAGCCGTGGAACAACCGGTTCAGCTGTTCGCCGTTCTTCTACATCGACAACAACCCTCAACCGCACACAGTCTTCAACAGAGGCTTCACGCAGTTCACAGTCATACACACCAAGTTACACACCTCGTACATCAACATCAACAGGTGGCGGATCAAGCTTTGGTGGCGGTGGATCCTTCGGTGGCAGCCGTGGAGGTGGTAGCTCATTCTCCGGCGGAGGTGGCGGCGGTGGTAGCCGTGGCGGTGGCTCATTCGGAGGAAGCCGCAGATAGAAGCCCCCCCATCCCCCAAAGGGGGAGCTAATAGCCAAAACCTCAGAAATCGATTAATTGTAATTATCATTTAAGCCAAAGGCTTTACACATTATATAATATATATAAGGTAATATGAAAAAGATTTTATTAGGTGCTTTGCTTCTGACTGGTATGTCAGCAATGGCACAGGAGACATACGAGAACGCCAATATCATGGCAGAGGATTTGAACGGAACTGCTCGTTATGTAGGTATGGGTGGAGCAATGGAAGCACTGGGTGCTGATATCTCTACCATTGGTACTAACCCTGCTGGTGTGGGAATGTTCCGCAAGTCGCAGGCGTCATTAACAACAAGTGTTATCACTCAGCCGGGTGCTCCTTCAACCGATTATGTCGATGCAACAAAGTGGAGTTTCGATCAGGCAGGTTTCGTTTGGTCTTCTCGTATTGGTAACACCAACTATCTGAACTTCGGTTTCAACTATAAGAAGTCACGCAACTATGCTGGCATTCTCAGTGCTCAGGATCGTCTCAATAATGCTTCGCAGAACAAGCTCACTGCAGCAAAAGGCTATGAGGGAATTTTCGATATGGACAACTGTTACAATCAGGTTGACTACCTCAACGAGAATGTGCTTGGTCTCTGGGACGAGAATGAGGGTTGGAGTTATTTCAATGGTACTGGCTATGACTTCCAGAAGGAGACTCAGGGATATGTAGGCGAGTACGACTTCAATATCTCGGGTAATGTGAGCAACAGTCTCTATCTCGGTCTCACCGTTGGTATCAAGGATGTAAACTATGATGCATGGACTTCTTACTATGAGAGCCTCACCAACTATGAAGGTCAGGGCATCGGTAGAGTTCACATGATGGATCACCGTATGATCGACGGTTCTGGTTTCGACATGAAGTTTGGTGCTATCTGGTTCCCAGTTCAGGGCAGCCCATTCCGTATCGGTGCAAGTATCGCTACTCCAACTTGGTATGATTTGACAACATCAAACTATACATCAATGACAAATGGTCTTGATAAGATTTATGATGATCATAATAATTGTATAGGTTATGGCGCTTATGATGATGGCAACAACGACGAGTCTTACGACTACCGTATGTACACCCCTTGGAAGTTTGGTGTTTCTGCAGGTCACACTGTTGCCAACAGTCTTGCTCTCGGTATCAGCTATGAATATGCAGGCTACCAGCACTCTCGTTCACGCGTAATCGATGGTGTTGACTACTATGGTGAGACAAGCAGCTACAATGATGGTGTTATGAATGCTCATACAAAGGCCACATTGAAGGGCGTTTCAACATTGAAGGTTGGTGCTGAGTACAAGTTTAATCCAAACTGGGCAGTTCGTGCTGGTTACAACTTCGTCACAGGCATGTACAATATGGACGGTTATCGTAATGGTGCGCTCAACTCTCCTGGTACATACTACTCTTCAACAACCGACTACACCAACTGGAAGGCTACCAACCGTGTTACCCTCGGTCTTGGTTATGCTATCGGTTTCGCATTAGACCTCGCTTATCAGTACACCACAACAAACGGTGAGTTTGCTCCATTCATGAGCTACTATGGTGAGACTTCTGCCGACGACTGTGTTGCTGATGCTGTTAAGGTTGACAACAACCGCCACCAGTTCATGGCAACTTTAAGTTATAAGTTCTAAGGACCTTCCCCCAGCCCCTTCCTTTCAGGACGGGGAGTAGATACTCTCGGAATATGGAGGGTAGGAATAATAAAGAGAAATTAATTGCTTCCTGTGATAGGGAAGTGAAGTAAGAATTCAAAGTGATAATAGAAAAGAGCATCCGAAACCGGGTGCTCTTTGTTATGTTATGTTAGTTAGATGTTAGTATTAAAGCACCTCCCCTTGGGGGGGAGGAGGGGAGGGGCCGTTACTTCTTAAGTACAGCCAAGATATGATCCCAAACCATCTGCACTGTTGGGATGAGCAGTTTTTCTTCTGGGGTATGGACATTGCGAAGGGTAGGGCCGAAGCTTACCATATCCATATCAGGATAACGCTCCGAGAACAAACCGCACTCCAAACCAGCGTGGATGCCCAATACCAATGGATCCTTGCCGAAGAGTTCCTTGTAGGTGTCAACAACGAGTTCGGTCAACTTGCTGTTTGGATTCATCTTCCATGCAGGATATCCGTCGCCCTGAACAACCTCAGCGCCAGCTAACTGGAAGAGAGCCTTCACCGTGGCACACATATTATCCAAGTTGCTCATCACGCAACTACGCTGAGATGCAACCACACGGCACTCGGTATCACTTGTGTTCACGCTTGCCACATTGCTTGATGTCTCAACGAGCCACTCGATTTCCTTGTCCTGACACATAGAGAATACACCATTGTCAACGGCCTGCAAAGCACGGATGATATTATCTGATACCTGCTTTGGAAGAACCTGCTGAGCGTCAGTGCTCTCAAGGAAGAACTCCATATCCTTCTCTGTTACATGGAACTCGTCCTCGACCTTTGCTGTGAACACATTCCAGTCAACACGGATTTCCTCTTTCTTTGCGAAAGGAATAGCCACAACAACCTTTCCGTCACGTGGGATAGCGTTGTGAGCCTTACCGGCATTGAATGAGCAGAGCTGAACACCAAACTTCTCATTCTCCTCGAAGAGGAATCGAGCCAGAACCTTGATGGCATTAGCACGCTTCTTGTTGATGTCATCGCCAGAATGACCACCGAACAAACCCTTCAAGCTGATTTCTACGAAGAACGAACCTTCTGGAGCGGTTTCCTTCTCATAGTGGAATGTTGCTGTGGTGTTGCGGCCACCGGCACATGAAACGAAAATCTGACCTTCGTCCTCTGAGTCGAGGTTGATGAGCCACTTGCCGGTCATGAAGCCCGACTTCAAACCTTCTGCACCAGTCAATCCTGTCTCCTCATCAACAGTGAAGAGGCACTCGATTGGACCATGCTCAATATCCTGTGCATCGAGGATAGCCAACTGGATAGCACAACCGATACCGTCGTCAGCACCGAGGGTGGTACCGTTAGCCTTGAGCCATTCGCCATCGATATAAGTCTCGATAGGATCGTTCATAAAATCAATCTCGCGCTCAGGCACATTCTCGCAAACCATATCCATGTGGCTCTGCAATACGATGCAAGGCTTGTTCTCCAATCCTGGGGTGGCTCCCTTGCGGATAAGAACGTTGCCGGTTTCGTCAACGAGGGTTTCAAGACCGTGGCTTGCACCAAACTCTTTCAGGTACTCAATCATCTTCTCTTCGTGCTTCGAAGGACGAGGAATCTGGTTGATTTTTGCAAACTGCTCAAACACCAGAGCAGGTTTCAGTTCAATTTTTTCCATATTCTATATCTATTTAAACATTAAATTCTATTAATATCAAACCACATTTGGCGTGTATTTGAAATTTTATTGTTACCTTTGCGTTCGCAAAGTGCACTAATGCATTTACAAAGGTAGTAAAAAATGGTCAAAACTCTACTTCTAAGCGTGTTAATAATTGCTATCGCGATGGCATTATTTTCTGTGAAACTGCTATTTCGCAAGAATGGCGAGTTCACATCGATGCATATTCACGACTCAAAAGCAATGAAAGAGCGTGGAATAGACTGCGTGATGGAGCAGGACAAGCAAGCCAGAAGAAAGAAGCCCCTCCTAACCTCCCCAAAAGGGAGGAAATCATAATGCTTCCTCTAGCATCCTATGGAGTACTCTATTATCCTATAGAATAAAAACAATAATAATTAAAATAAAAAAAAGAAATGAAGAAAGTATTTTTCGCATTGGTAGCAGTTGCTACAATGTTCACTGCATGTAACAATGCACCAAAGGCAAATGATGAGAAGTCAGCAAGCACAGGCGCTGCTTCAGAGTTGAAGATTGCTTATGTTGAGGTTGACTCAATCATGACACAGTACACATTCTCAAAGGAGTATTCAGAGATTCTCCAGAAGAAGGCTAATAACATCCAGAGCACTCTTGCTTCAAAGCAGCAGCAGCTCCAGGCTGCAGCTAACAAGCTCCAGCAGGACTATCAGGCTAACGCTCTCACACAGGATCAGGCACAGTCTCGTCAGGCTGCTATCCAGAAGCAGGGTCAGGATCTCGAGGCTTTGAACCAGCGTCTCACAACCGAGTTCCAGGCAGAGACAGAGAAGTTCAATGCTGCTCTCCAGGATTCAATCCAGAACTACCTCAAGGTTTACAACAAGGACAAGAAGTATGCTGTAATCCTCGTAAAGAACACTATCCTCTATGCTGATGCTGCTTACGATATCACAAACGAGATCATCGCAGGTTTGAACAAGGCTTACAAGCCAGCAAAGAAGACTGAGGAGAAGAAGTAAAAGGGAAAGTCGCAAAAGAAATAAAATATAGAAGAGCATCCATTCGGGTGCTCTTTTACTATATATATAATAAGGTGTAATATCTCCTCCATATTGGAAATGGACATATTCAAGGGGACCTTAATGTCTAAATGTCTAATGTCCAAAT
>JAUNIK010000089.1 GCA_030523505.1 Prevotellaceae bacterium
CTAGTCTTAACAAGGATATTTTGATCTAATAACATCTATTAAAACAATTCTGTGCCTAAAGAGTAACTTCAATAGCCCTCCCCCAATGAGGGGGGAGCTGGAGGGGGGCTTGAGGCGGAGCCTTTTTTATTCCTCGGATGATGCATCAGTATCTCCTCGCGGAGGGTTGTGGTGTCGATATGTGTGTAGATCTCCGTTGTGCCGATACTCTCATGACCGAGCATCGCCTGAATGACACGCAGATCGGCACCACCTTTCAGCAGTTCGGTGGCGAAACTATGACGGAGGGTGTGAGGTGAGATGGTTTTTTCTATTCCAGCCTCAACAGCCTGACGTTTTATCATGATGAGAATCATCGTACGGGTGAGATGGGCTCCACGACGATTGAGAAACACATAATCTTCTTCGCCGGGCTTGATATTCAGCAGGTTACGGTCGAGATACCAGTATTTCAGTTCCTTCAATGCCTTACCGGAGATTGGTACCAGTCGCTCCTTGCTGCCTTTGCCAAACACTCGCACGAATTTCTCATCTTCAAAGATATCCGACAGTTTGAGGTTCACCAACTCCGACACTCGCAATCCACAGGAGAACAGCACTTCAATAATAGCCTTGTTGCGCTGGCCCTCGGGTTTCGACAGGTCGATAGACGCTTCGAGGGCATCGACCTCCTCGACCGAAAGCACTTCCGGCAGATGTTCGCCCATCTGTGGCGACTCTAACAGTTCCGAAGGGTCGTTGTCGATATAGCCTTCGAGCACCAGAAAACGATAGAACGAGCGTACTCCCGAGAGTATCCTGGCCTGTGTGGCGGCCCCTACTCCATGCTCGTGGATGGACAGGGCAAAATGCTGAAGGTCTTCCAATTCCAGTTCGGCAGCAATCTTCTCCTCACTATCACAGTAGTCGAGGAGGTATTGCAGGTCGTGCTGATACGCCTCAATGGTGTTTTGCGAGTAGTTTCGCTCTAATTTGAGGTATCTCACGTACGCACGAACAATATTTATTGTGGTTTTCTTGTCCTTTTGCATTTATTTTCGTACTTTTGCCCACAAATTTACGAAATTATCAACAAGTGGCTCAAAAAACAACCACTTTTTTTGCAGAAAAAGATGAAAATACTTATTGTCAACGGTCCAAATCTCAATCTTCTGGGTGTCCGCGAGCCGGGAATCTACGGTTCGGAGTCATTCGAATGCTATCTGCCTGCGCTACAGGCAAAATACCCTGATGTTGAAATAGAATACTACCAGAGCAACATCGAGGGTGAGATGATAAACAAGATGCAGGAGGTTGGATTCACCTACGATGGCATCATTCTCAATGCTGGTGCCTATACCCATACGAGCATTGCCCTGGGCGACTGTATCAGAGCTTTGAAATGTCCGGTGATTGAGGTACATATCTCTAATGTCCACCAGCGTGAGGAGTTCCGCCACAAGTCGATGATATCGGCTGCTTGCAAGGGTGTGATATGCGGCTTTGGGTTGAAGTCGTATGAACTGGCATTGCTGAGTTTTATAAAATAACCACATGAGTATCGACGAGTACATACTTCAGCATATTGATCCGGAACCAGAGCATCTCTATAAGCTTTACAGGGCTACCAACATAGAGTTGCTCCATGGACGCATGGCATCCGGTCATCTGCAGGGACGACTGCTGAAGATGCTTGTGCAGATGATTCGCCCGAAGAACATCCTCGAGATTGGCACCTTTGCCGGATACAGTGCCATCTGCATGGCTGAGGGACTGGAAGACGGGGGAAAGGTATATACCTTCGAGATAAACGATGAGCAGGAGGATTTCACCCGTCCGTGGATTGAATCATCAGAGGTGGCCGACCGCATCGAGTTCATCATCGGCGATGCCATAGAGAAAGCACCGGAACTGGGCATCGAGTTCGACATGGCGTTTGTAGATGGCGACAAGCGCACATATCTCGAGACATACGAGATGGTGCTGAAGATACTCCGTCCGGGTGGATTCATCCTGGCTGACAACACCCTCTGGGATGAGCATGTGGTGGATCCGCAGTATCTGAAAGACCAACAGACAAAAGGAATATTGAAGTTCAACGACTTTGTAGCACAAGACCAACGTGTGGAGAAGGTGATACTGCCTCTGCGCGACGGACTGACACTAATTAGAAAACTATGAGAAAAATCTTATTTCTTATCCTCGCATTAGGACTGATGCAGGATATCACAGCACAGGTAGAGGAGCATGATGTTTCATCAATCTACATCGGTGGACACATTCGCCGCGCGCGTCCTACCACCATCAAAAATCTGCGTGCCTCGGGATTCACTACGGCAATCCTGTTCAATGTGCATGTTGACACGGATGGAACTCTCATGACCGATGGTGAGACTATCTGCAAGAACGGAGAATATGTGTTTGCCAACACTCAGCCTCACTATGTCAGCGACATTAAGGAGCTGTTGGAGGCACCTACATCCATCCGTCGTATAGAGATTTGCATCGGTGGCTGGGGCAATGACTCGTACGACCATATCCGCGACCTTATCAACGCCAACGGCACTGGCGAGGGTACGATGCTCTACAAGAATTTCAAGGCTTTGAAGGAGGCTATTCCTGAAATCGAGGCTGTGAACAACGATCAGGAACAGTGCTATGACTTGGAAACAGCGAAGAAGTTCCATAGGATGATGGGCGACCTCGGCATGACTACCACCATCGCTCCTTACACCCAGAAGACCTACTGGAAGAACTTGGCTACCTATCTGCACAACGAAGGTTTGCTGGATCGTATTCTCATACAGTGCTACGATGGTGGTGCGGGCAACAATCCTGCCAACTGGCATCTCGTTGAGGGTGTGCCTGTTCACGGAGGACGAATGTACTATCAGGACACATGGGATGTGGACTATCATATCGGAAAGTTCCAGGACTGGGCCGACAACTGTGATGTGACGGGCGGTTTCGTATGGGTTTACAACGATGAGTCGTGGAACATGAACGCTTGGGCAACGGGCATCAACCGTGTGTATAAGGCTCGTACCGTGAGCGAAGACCTCGTGGTGGCTACCGTATATAGCGAGACCGACTTCGGTGGTTACAGTGTTGACCTGCCAGAAGGAAAGTTCGTTCAGCAGGAAATGGCTTGCTGGGGTATCAAGAACCAGGACATCGCCTCGGTGAAGGTGAAGGAGGGCTACAAACTCATTATCCACACTAACTCAAGCTGTCAGAGAGGAAAAGAGTTTACGGGCGACAACGCCTCGCTGGGAGCATACGGCAACAAAGCAATGTCAATAACCGTGGAATCAATCGAAAACGGTATCACAAATGTTGATAGCGAGGTTGCCAACGGTGAGATGTACGACCTTCAGGGTCGCAAGGTGGAAGCCGGCACCGCAAAACACGGCATTTATATTATCAACAACAAGAAAATCATTAAGTAAAATAATGGAAGCAACAAGACAAAATCGTATAGCACGCCTCCTGCAGAAGGAACTGAGCCTTATTTTCCAGGCACAGACAAGAGCAATGCACGGCGTGATGGTAAGTGTAACAAACTGCAAGATCAGTCCAGACCTCTCAATCTGTACTGCATATCTGAGTATCTTCCCTTCTGACAAGGGACAGGAGATTATCACCAATGTGAATAACAACGCGTCGCAGATTCGCTATGAGCTGGGCACCAGAGTGCGCAACCAGTTGCGTATCATCCCTGAACTGCGTTTCCACATCGATGACTCCCTCGACTACATCGAGCGTATTGACGAATTGTTGAAGAAGTAAGCCCCCCTCCAACTCCCCCGAGGGGGAGAGACTGGAAGTTACCAAAGACTAATCAAAAAAGTTCCAATATGAAATATAGGTACCAGACGGCTGATCCTATGCTATATTCCATGCTGAAAGAATTTGCAAGGGAAAACAGAAGACATCAGACAGAAGCCGAGAGCCTGCTCTGGGAAAACCTAAGATATTCAGCATTGGGGGCAACTTTCAAAAGGCAGCATATAATAGGTGCTTACATTGCCGACTTTGCCTGTCTGGATGCAAATCTAGTTATCGAAGTGGATGGAGGTTATCATGCACAATACGAACAACAAGCAAGGGATGCATACCGGACAAGTAAACTGAATGACATGGGGTTTCACGTTATGCGCTTCAACAACAATGATATAATAGGTAACATAGATAGTATTGTAAACGAAATATTCTCTTATGTCAGAGGATTCGAACAAAGAAAGCATTTTTAAAAAGCTCCTCCCCTCGGGGAGGCTGGGAGGGGGCTTCTCCCTTTTCATAGCGAAGCGTTACATCCTTTCGAAGAAGAGCACTAACGCTATCAACATCATCAGTGGCATCAGCGTGGTGGGCGTCACCGTGGCTACAATGGCATTGGTGGTGGTGCTCAGCGTGTTCAACGGATTCTCGGATATGGTGGCTACCTTCTTCACAAACTTCGACCCACAGCTGAAGGTGACGCCTGTGACGGGCAAGACCATCATTGCCGACGATCCGGTGATTACCGAGATAAAGGCTATGGACGAGATTGAGGTGGCTACGGAGTGTGTTGAGGAGATGGCGATGGCCGTATATAACAACAAGATGCTGATGGTGACGGTGAAAGGTGTGGAGGATAACTTCGCCGAACTGACACATATAGAAGATGTGCTCTATGGACAGAAGGATTTCTGTCTGCACGCCGGAGCCCTGGATTACGCACTTCCCGGAGTGGGTGTGGTTCAGCAGTTGGGTACCGATGTGCGCTGGTCGGACTATCTACATATCTATGCACCAAAGCGCGAAGGTCAACTCGAAATGAGTGATCCTGAGAGCGGATTTGTAGTTGACTCACTTACGTTGCCACAGACGTCTTTCGCCGTTGGTCAGGCTAAGATCGACCGCAATTATATCCTCTGTTCGGCATCCTTTGCCCGCCAGTTGTTTGGCATGCAGGGTGAGATGACATCGCTGGAGTTGCGAGTGAAGCCTGAGGCAAACTTCAATGCGGTGAAGAAAGAGATAAAGCGGATTGCCGGTGAGCGCTATGCTGTGCTCGACCGTTTTGAACAGCAGGCCGACACTTTCCGCATAATGCAGATAGAGAAGATTCTGGCGTATGTGTTCCTCACATTCATCCTCATCGTGGCTTGCTTCAATATCATCGGTAGTATTTCGATGCTTATCATCGACAAGAAGAACGATGTGCAGACATTGCGCAACCTCGGTGCAAGCGACAAGCAGATATCGAGCATATTCCTCTTCGAGGGTAGGATAATATCCGCCATCGGTGCTGTTCTCGGCATCATCCTCGGACTGCTGCTCTGTTGGATGCAACAGCAGTTTGGTTTTGTGAAGATGGGCAACGCTGGCAATTTCATCATCAACGCCTATCCTGTCAGTGTGCACTATCTGGATGTGTTCATAGTATTAGTGACCGTGCTCATCGTAGGCTGGACTGCCGTGTGGTATCCAGTGAGATATATGAGCAGGAGGTTGTTGGAATAGCCCCCCAGCCCGAGCCCCCCTCCGTCTCCCCCCTCAATGGGGGAGGGAAGAAATGTCACGTTTATAGGAGTATTGAGAGATTGATATATTGGAAACATGAAACATTTATTTGTCGTTCTGGCAATGGTATTTGCGGGACTTGCCGAGAGTACCACAGCCTTGGCACAGTGGGCTGACAAGGATATTGCTGTGTATTATCTGCTGACTCCTTCGGCTAGTCCGAAGCGCGATCAGTCAGTGCAGTTCTACCCTATCAACCAGGGTAGTAGCCCTATCGACGAATTCGAGGCTCGCGTCTATAAGAACGGTCAACTGCTCTTCACCGAAGATGTGCATCAGACGGTAGTTCCTAACGACTGGGATTCGGATCCTGTACGCCTCAAAAACACCGTACACATGGAGTACGAGGAAGAGGCTGACATTAAACTCGAACTTATAATGGAGGGCGATGAGGTCCCTAACAACAACTCCACCACGATGCATGTTGTCATGCCTCGCACAATGCCCTACCCTTTCACTTGGACAGAAGACAACCGACAGGTGAACTTCCACGATGGTGGTTTCGGTAGCCTCGACTGGAAGTTTGACACTTACTGGGGAGCATACTACATGAGCGACCGTTCAACAAACTGGATGGGCACACTGATAAGCGATGTGCTGGAATTTCCAGAGGGCGAGGCAGTGAAATGCTCATTCGAGTTCGCTACCTATGGAGGCGATGTAACTCTCTATTTCACCAAGGACTACGGCGACTATGAGTTCGAGACCGATACAGTGGTGGTGGGACAAAGCACCGAGGATTTCACCTCTACATATTATACTTTCCGCGCGAAAGGTCCTGCGATAATGCATATCACAGCAGCCTTGGGTGGCGACTGGATGGCTTCGGGATCTATCTACCTGCGTAACATCTGTTTCAGTCAGGCACAGAAGGACCTTATCGCCAAGAAGATTCTGCAACCAAACGGTCAGGCTTGCGTGGTGGGTTCAGAGGTGAAGGTGGCAGCACGATTCTACAACCCTTCGACCGATGATATCGTGAACCCTACTTTCTGCTATGATGCTGGTTTCGGCACAGTGACAGAGACCTATCAGGGTACTATCGCTTCGGGCGAGACTCTGGATTATACCTTCGAGCAGGGCTATATCGTAGATGAACCAAGCGAACACCAGTTGAAGGTGTGGTGCGTGGTGGAGGGCGATTCCGACAAGGACAACGACTCGCTGGAAAGAATGATAACCTATTACAAGGCTGTCGCTTTCCCTTATGCCACATGTTTCGACGAGGAGGATACAAACCTCTGGACTCCTGTCGATACGAATGGTGACGGTCAGACCTTCGACTTCATGCCGATGGCTAACAACGATATGGCGGCTACATTCTACAATTATGCCGCACTGGATATCAACGATGCACTGATTTCGCCTGTGATGAACATTCCAGCCGGCAAGCACCGTGTGGATTTCAACTTTGCTTGCTACAACGAGCAGGGCGATGTGAACCTGAAACTGTATATCACCAACCCTGAGGGCGAGATGCAGGAACTCTTCGACCGCGATCTCGACAGTCAGTGGTGGCAGACGGGCTATCATCTCTTCGATGTGCCAGAGGAGGGACTCTATCAGTTCACCTTCGTGGCAAAGGGCAAGCAGGATGCTGTAGTGATTGACAACTTCAAGGTGGACGATGGTGAAGACCTGGGTATCACCAACGTGGCATTCGGCACAAAGAGCGGCTTCAACCTGCAACCTACCACCGTGACTGTAAGTTATGCTAATTTCGGTCTCTCGCCACAGCGCGATGTGCTTTTGGGCTATTCTATCAACAACCAGGAGATGGTGGAGGAAATCAGCACTATCGAGGTGTTGCCGGGCGATACCGTAAGCTACACTTTCAACACACTGGCTGACATCTCGCAGGTGAATATGGTTTACGACCTTCAGGCAATGATTCTCGACAAGTGTGGCGACGAGGATATAAACGACTTCGGTCTTGCTCCTCTGCTCTACAACAACCAACCAAAGCAGATTCCATACCACCAGAATTTCAATAACGAGGATGATATGAGTTCCTGGGAGTTGACAAGCAACCTCGACCCAATGTTCTCTGGTTGGAGCCACAGCTTCATGTCTGGCAGTTATTCTACAATGGGAGTGTTGCAACATGCCAACTGGGACGAGCAGCAAGCCGACAGTTGGGCATTCTCCGAGGGTGTAGAGATGCAGAAGGGACGCTACGAGGTGTCATATTTCCACCACGAATCGGAGTGGTTCGATGGCGAAGACTATGAACAGAGTTTCGAAGTGAAGATGGGCCGTGAGGCTTCGGCAGAGGGCATGACAATCGATATTGACAAGAAGGAGAATGTCGATGTGTGCTTCGGACCTTATGAGAAGATTGTGCGCGTAGTGGATATTCCTGAAGATGGCATCTACTATCTGGGCTTCCACTGCACCAGCCATACTGGCATGGGATATCTCGCCATCGATGATGTGAGCATCGAAGCGCTCACCGAGGGTAAGGCACTGCCATTTGTTGCTGACTTCTCAGAGGAAGGCTTGCAGGACTGGACATTCTACAACCCTAACGACTGGAACTATTTGCAGTGGAAGACCGACGAGGGTGTTCTGGTGGCCAATCGCACATACGATGATCAGTGGACAGATCCTGAGGGAATGGTGGTAGCACCAAAGTTGCACCTTGATGCCAACAGCACTGTGAACGTCACCGTGGGTTATTCTGTCGATTGCACCGACCACAAACTCACCCTGGCATTGTATGCGGGTAATGAAAACAACCACGGCACGATGACAACCGTGAAGGAACTCCCAATCAGTAAGAACGAAATTGAATATACCTACACGATGGAAACAGGCTCTGAGCCGCAGGATATCTACCTCGGTTTGCGCACAAACACCAAGCTCGATGGTACTCAGGATTACAGTTACGGACCATACTACACAGTAACAATCACCTCGTTCAAGGTTGAATACGATGGCACCGTGGAGGGTATCGAACAGTTGCAAGATGAGGCTACGAGCGATGCACATGCTTATAACCTGCAAGGTCAGCGAGTAGGAAGCAACTATCGTGGCATAGTAATCAAGAACGGCAAGAAGTCAATAGTACGATAATAAACAAAGCGCGCTCGGGACACCATCCCGGGCGCGTATGTGTATTATATAAAGTGTACTATTTCTTTTTCTTCCTTTCTTCGTATTGGTATCTGTATGCCTCTTCGTAACCTCTCTTATAGTCTTTGAGTTCTTGTTTCGTCATACCCTTCTTTCCTTTTGTTCCTTCGTCGTACAACATATCATTTCCTCCATCGAAGAAACCATCTGCCTCCCCGTCTCTCAGGCCCTTTTTATACGCATCCGACTCATTACCTGCGTTCACAACAAGTGCAACCGCAATAATCACCAACAATACTACGAAACCAGAAACCATAATCGCAAGTCCTTTTATTTTATTCTACCCCGCAAAAGTACTAAATCTTTTCCACACCCCCAAATTATCCGCAAACAAAAAGGCCCACTCCCACCCTCGTAAGGCATTAGGTTGAATCTTTTTACTTT
>JAUNIK010000090.1 GCA_030523505.1 Prevotellaceae bacterium
ATCTGTTTACCAGTAACTTACGATGAATATTCGTTAATTTTACCGGACAGCTATGACTATATATAGTAAACTTGCTCCAAACAGCCTTATTGCGTTAATGCGTTATTGTGCTTATTGCGCTAATTGCGATTTATTGAGAGTGCCTATATATATTGTTTTAAGTAATAAATGTAACAGGTATGGTCTGTTGTTTTTGTAACAGTTACATGTTACATTTCCTTCGTCGGCAATTTGGAGACAATTAATGCCATACATAGAAGAAAAATAAGTAATAATTTGGAAATGCCCCAAATAAATAGTATATTTGCAATGCAATGAGACTTTTTTTCTCAACTGCATTAACACTATTATATTATTAAGGATTGTGAGTTTTTTCATGTTCAATTAATCAAGTTTGTTTTATATGCATAAAAGATTAATGGTTCAAATACTGTGGGCTGCGGTATTATTTATTTTTTCTATGCAGGCAGAAAATATGTTTGCTACACCTGTTCAAAAGTATAATGAGGCTTATGATGTATCGCTCATCTCTCTTTTCAATAATCTTTATACAATATTATATTGTCGCATATTCGTTATTGGCTTGGCATTCCCTTCGGTAAACCTTTTGAACTGGATAAAAGGGAGAATTAACAAAAATGATTATAAGGAAGTTTATAATACCTTGAAGATGATTCTAAACAAATCATGCTTTGCTAGTTTTATCGTTTCTTCTTTGATTCTTTTATTGAATATCGGTCTGCATTGGGACAGACTTTTTCCCATGATAGCACTATGGATATATATCACATTCTCCCTTCCGGTGCTGATTTTCTTAGTAGTATGGCTTATGAGTTGGTTGCCAAGATACACATCGGTTAGTTTCTTGACTCATGTAGTTTGCCTATTTTTACTATTGACGATGATTGTGGGATCCATGATAATTCCTATATACATGTCAAATATCTATATTTGCAGTGTCCTTTTGCTTGTCGGCATAATATGTTGTTTTATCAGGAATCATATTGTTTCGCTTGCGAGTAAGGAAATATCTCGTATTTCTAGTATGCAAAGCGTATAAGACTCTTTCTATTCGTTATTCTCGCTTTTGTCGTTTCAAGTTGTTTGTAGGGGACATGAATAGGTTGTGCGAATATCCTTTACAAAACTAATATTAATGTCAGATTAATGTATAGATTAATGGTCATTAATGTTCAAAAAATATTTCGGAGGGATGGTGTTACAAATGTCTGATTATCAGCATGTTGCAAGATTGATTTTGCGGCTGGGAGAAAGCACCGTTTTAAGGATGTTGGAACGGCGGTTTGAGGTGGTCATTTCAGTGGAATGAGGGGCTCATTTCAGCGTTTTGGTTTCGCCGGAACACCTTGCTGACAAATCATGGGCAAAACAGAGCGATTCTATATTGGGAAATGTTTTTACAATAGCTATGGGACGTTGCTTGGTAGTGCTGGGCTCGTATGTAATTGTAACATGTAACAGTTACAAAAATGAGTGACTATACCCCTTGTGCAAAGAGAGTCTTATTACTTATAGTTTATTATTATATATAATAATAAAAAGTTTTATGATAGGGGTAGGTCTCCTATTTTTGTAACAGTTATTATGTTACAATTCCTGTACTTCCATAGAAAAAGTTGAATGATTTTCTTCCTAACCCTTGGCTTGGTTGAATAATAATCCATTTCACCCTTCGCGGAGGAAGTCGAGGGCTTCTTTTATTTCTTCCTCGTTGGCTGTCTGGTTGATGAGGATGCCACATATATTATTTAATAAGGTGAAATTGATGATGCCGGCGGTGTTCTTCTTGTCGTGAGTCATCAGTTCGAGGAGTTCCGGATAGTCGTTGCAGGTAATGCCGAGGTCGCCATAGTGCTCGCGGATGAATCGTACGGTCTGTCGCATTTTGTCGGTAGGGAAATGAGTCTTGACTGCTGAAAGATATAACTCCACAATCATGCCCCATGCTACGGCATAGCCATGAAGCACCGGTTTGTCATGGCGCATAGCCCATGATTCAAGGGCGTGACCGGCTGTGTGACCTACATTCAAAGCCTTGCGAATGCCATGCTCGTGAGGATCCTCTTCAACAATGGCCTGCTTCACTGCTACCGATTCTGCAAGCATACGGCTCAACTGGCTGTAGTCAGGTTCTTCAATATCGAAAGTAACAAGTTCTGCCCACATTTTCTCTCCCTCACGATTGATCAGTCCATGCTTGAGCATCTCTGCATATCCTGAAAGGATATTCTCGCGGTCGAGGGTTGAGAGGAACATTGTGTCGAGTATGCAGTAAGACGCGTTGTTGAACACACCAATCTCATTCTTCAGACCACCGAAGTTCACACCGGTCTTGCCGCCAACGGAAGCATCGACCATAGAGAGTAGGGTGGTAGGGATGTTGATGAAGTTGATGCCACGCTTGAAGCATGAAGCAGCAAAGCCGCCCAGATCGGTCACCATTCCTCCACCGAGGTTGATGAGCAGCGAATGGCGCGTAGCACCACCTCGTTGCAGTGCTTCCCATACGAGAGTCACCGACTCCAGTCCTTTGTTGGTGTCGCCGGCAGGGATGGTGATGGAAACAGCATCCTTCAGACATTCGAAATCAGCCACGCGAGGCAGACACAACTCGTGTGTGGTTTCGTCAGTCAGTATGAATACTCTGTCGTGCTCACAGCCTTGGATAGCCGCTTTCAACTCGGCAGCAAGGTCTTGGGAAATGATAACTCTCTGCATTATAATATTTCAGTTTGTAGGGCTTGTTTTGTTACTATCTGCAAAGTTAATCAATTTTTTCTTGATAATTATTCGTTTGGCAGTACTTTTTTTGTTTGTACCATTAAACCTGTGTAATTTTGCAGCGTCAAATATAACGAAAGGCCAAAACCTTGTTTTATGTTGGTGAAGGCCGTATATTAGTTTAGAGTGGGTGATGAGCCCACTTGTTTTTGCGATAACGATAATAAAACTATATGAAGAAATTTTTCCTAATAATGCTCCTTGCGGTGGTATCCTTGGCCGTTATGGCGCAGGATCGTAAGGTTGAGGGTATCCTCATCGACCGCGATACACAGGAGGCGGTGCAGATGGCAACAGTACAGTTGCTCAAGACCGACAGCACCTATATCAGTGGTGTGCTGACAGACGAGAACGGTCTGTTTGTGCTTCAGGCACCAGCAAACGGCAAGTATTTGCTGAAGATTACCAATGTGGGATATGCCACACAGGTGAAGAAGATTGAGATTGCCGAAGATCACGACCTCAATATGGGCAAGATTGTGTTCGGCTCGGATGCTATCATGCTTCAGGGTGTCACTGCTACAGCCTTGGCAAAGAAGGTGGTCGTGGTGGAGGACACCTTTGTATATAACAGTGCTGCGTACAAGACTCCGGAAGGTTCGGCAGTAGAGGAACTGATTCGTTTGATTCCTGGTGCACAGATCGACGACGAAGGTAATGTGACCATCAACGGAAAGACCGTGAAGAAAATCAAGATGGATGGTAAGGAGTTCATGAACGGTGACACCAAGACTGCTCTGAAGAACCTCCCTACAGCCATCGTTGAGCGTGTGAAGGCTTACGAAGGCAAGAGCGACCGTTCGCGTATCACCGGTATAGAAGACGGCGAGGACGAGATGACACTCGACTTTGGTATCAAGGCCGGAATGAACAAGGGTATGCTCGGAAATATCGACCTCGGATATGGTACTCACGACCGCTATGCTGAGCGTATGATGGCCGGTTTGTTCAAGGACGACCTGAAGATGATGGGCTTCGGCAATTTCAATAATGTCAACGACATGGGCTTCGGTGGTCGTGGCGGTGGCTTCGGCAGAAACCGTAACGGATTGAACACCTCGAACATGGTCGGCGTGAACTTCAACTACGAGAAAACTGGATTGCTGAAATGGGACGGTTCGGTGCGTTGGAACCACGGCACATCCAACCAGTACACCAAGAACTCGAGTGAGAGTTTCGTGCTCGACAACCGCAGCTTCTCTAACAGTCTTGCACAGAACTATTCGAAGAACAAGAGCTGGAATGCCAATATGCGCTTCGAGTGGACACCTGATACAATGACCAATATCATGTTCCGTCCTTCGTTCTCATGGAGCGACAACGATGGTCGTGGTGGTAGTGTCAATGCCACATTCGATAAGGATCCATTCGAGAATACCGGCAACAAATACACCGTCGAGCAGATGGACGAGATTGTTGAGGCAATGCGCCTCCTCGGATTGGCAAAGAACGAGAAGTATGGCAGTTCGCTGTCGTATGGCGAGACAAAGAATGTGAACGGATGGTTGCAGTTCAACCGCCGTCTGAACAACAGTGGTCGTAACCTCTCATTCAACCTTAGCGGTGGTTTCTCTTCATCAAAGAACAACTCGTTCTCAACCCAGAATGTACAGCTCTTCCAGGTAGCAGACAAAGACTACAGTATCAACCGCTACAACGTAACCCCATCGAAGAACTGGAACTATTCTGCACAGGCATCTTACAGCGAGCCAATTGCAAAGAAGACATATCTGCAGTTCTCGTATAAGTTTGCACAGAGCTATTCAAAGTCAGACCGCTCGACCTATGATCTCAGCGATTTCTCAGAATTACCAGCCGACTATGCTCATCTGCTTGCATCACTCGGAATCAACAATATTCCTGAGTATCGCCAGTGGGACAAATATGTGATTGGTAACTACGAGGACTATTACGATGAATCTGTGAGCCGCTTCTCCGAGTATAAGAATATCACTCACGACATCGAGGTGCAGTTCCGCCGTGTTCGCGACAACTATAACTTCAACTTCGGTGTGATGGCACAGCCACAGCATCAGAACTTCGTGCAGCACTATCTCGGCAATGTTACCGATAGAGCACGCAACATCTTCAACTTCACACCTACAGCCGACTTCCGCTACTATTTCACAAAGCAGCATCAGTTGCGCTTCAACTATCGTGGCCGTACAACCCAGCCTTCGATGGAGCAGATGGTGGAGATTACCGATAACTCTGACCCAATGAACATCACCGTAGGTAATCCGAACCTCAAACCTTCGTTCAACAACAATTTCGGATTCTTCTACAATAACTACATGACCGACCATTCGCGTAATATTCTCTTCGGTGGAGGTTACAACAACACCCGCAACAAAACCGTCAGCAGTGTGAAGTACAACGCTGAAACCGGTGGTCAGACTCGTACATACGAGAATATCGATGGCAACTGGAGCACCTTCCTCTGGGGAGAGTACAGCCAGTCGATTGACTCAATCGGTCATTGGTACGTCACCGTTCATCCTGACTATTCGTTCAACAATAATGTTGGTCTTGTGGTCCCTGAGCGCGGAATGGAGTCAGTGAAGAGCATCACCCGTCAGCATAATATCGGCGATCGCCTTCAGGGAAGTTATCGTAACTCATGGTTGAATATCGATGTTGATGGCAATGTGAACTACAGTTATTCATACAATGACATCAACCCAGATGCAAAACTCAACACTTGGTCGTTTGCATACGGAGGTAGCATGCAGATAACACTCCCTTGGGGTATGCAGCTCTCTACCGATTTGCACAACCGTAGTCGTCGTGGATACAACGATGCTTCGCTCAACACCAACGAGTTGATATGGAATGCACAGATTGCACAGTCGTTCCTCCGTGCGAAGAATCTCACCGTTATGCTTCAGTTCTATGACATCCTGAAGAATCAGAGCAACCTGACACGAACCGTTAATGAGATGATGCGTCGTGATTCAGAGTATAACTCAATCAATTCATACGCTATGCTCCGCGTGTCGTATCGCTTTCAGATGATGGGTGGCAAGGCTGCTCGCGAGCAGATGGGCCCTCCGGGAGGTCCTGGCGGTCGTCCTGACTTCAGTCGCCCAGAGTTCCGTACTCGTGGTGGCGGTCCTGGCGGATTCCCAGGCGGTGGTCATGGAGGCTTCGGTGGTCCAAGATAAAAAATAAAGGCTGAACAGTTCGTTCAGCCTTTTTCTATGCTATTCATCGAAATCAAACAAGTCTTCGTAATCGTCATCGTCATCGTCGAATCCAAAAGTTATCGGTTCGGAGAAGTTATCCAATGCACGGCGCTCTTTCTTCGTAGGGCGACCGGTACCACGGGCTCTGTCGATGAATCCGCTGATACGCGACATCTCGAGCAATTCGTACTGCTTGCCGTCGGTCACATTCTCATACACCTGCGACACATACTTTGCACCGACACGTTGCTCGATGCAGTTGATTACCTTGAATGAATATGTTATCGGTGGTTTCTTCACCGAGATGACATCGCCAATCTTTACCGTTGATGAAGGTTTGAGTGTTACATTATCCTTCATCACACGACTGTTCTTGCAAGCATTGGCGGCCACAGTGCGAGTCTTGAAGATACGAGCCGCCCACAACCATTTGTCGAGGCGGGCAGTAGGGCGTATCTGCAGTGTCTTGGTTTTCTGCTCCATTACTTCTTATTATACTGGTTCATTGTGCGGTCAACACCCTGCAGTGCGAACGACTTTATCACTTCCTTCGCTGTGTCGATGCAAGGGTTGAGAAGAGTGCGCTCTTCGTCAGAGAAATGTCCAAGCACATAGTCCACTTGCTGTCCACGACCGAACTCATTGCCGATGCCCATACGCAGACGAGCGTATTTCTCGCCGATGAGCTGCTGGATATGTCCCAGTCCGTTGTGACCACCATTCGAACCGCTGGCCTTAAGGCGCATCTTGCCGACAGGCAGTGCAAGGTCGTCGGTTATGACTAGAAGACGCGAGGTGTCGATCTTCTCTTTCTCGAGCCAGTAGCGCACGGCATTACCGCTGAGGTTCATGAATGTGGTAGGCTTCAGGAGATACAGCTTGCGCCCCTTCACCGATGTCTCTGCCACGAATCCGTAGCGTTTGTCCTCAAAGGTCGCGTTAGTCTCCTGTGCAAAAGCGTCGAGCACCATCCAACCAGCGTTGTGGCGTGTCTCGTGATATTCGGCACCAGGATTGCCGAGACCTACTATCAAGAATTTATCCATTGTCTCTTCCTTTGTCTGCTCCTTGTTGTTGGAGCCTTTAATTAAAAAAAGGAGCTGGTTGAACCAGCCCCTTATGCTTTCTGTTGGCATCGTAAGTAAGGATTACTTCTTTGCAGCAGAAGCGGCAGCAGCGGCAGCGGCAGCAGCACGAGTCATCTTAACTGAACATACGATAACTTCCTTACCTGTAGCGAGCTCGAGACCATCATAGTGGAGTGAACCAACCTTGATAGACTTACCGATCTTCAATGCAGTAACGTCAACATCAAGCTTCTCAGGGATCTGCTTGTATGGAGCTGTTACAGCGATCTTACGGATAGAAAGGCTCATACGACCACCATCGCGTACACCCTGTGCAAGACCAACGAGGTTTACTGGGATACCGATTGTGATTGGCTTTGTCTCGTTTACCTCGTAGAAGTCAGCGTGGAGGAGAGCGTCTGTTACTGGGTGGAACTGGAGCTCCTTGATAACAGCAACCTTTGTCTCGCCCTCGATGTTGAGGTGGCATACGAGTACATCTGGAGTGTAAACAGCCTTGCGAATCTCATTGAATGGGATTGCGAACTGCTCAGCAACTGGGAGACCGTTCTCGCCCTTTGCCTCACCGTAGATGTTACATGGGATCAATGCCTGCTTGCGAAGCTCCTTAGAAGCCTTCTTACCTGTCTCGGCGCGCTTAACGCCATTAAGAGTGATTTCTTTCATAACTTGTGTTACTCTAAATTAATTGTTAATATTTTAATTTTGCCATCACACGAATAGCCTCCTCGTGAGGGGAGGCCTGTAAAAAGCGATGCAAAGGTAATACTTTTTGTTGAGTTAGGCAAGGTTTATCCTATTTTTTATTAAATATAGTGCTATTTTCTTGGTTATTATCGGGAAAAACCTTAATTTTGCAAACGAAATATACGCATACGCGTGTGTTCATAGTTTATATAAATATATTAATTATTAGAGAATGATTAATCGTGAACTTATCAGAATCAAGGTAGTACAGCTGGTATATGCTTACTATCTTAATGGCGATAAACCTATGGATGTGGCTGAAAAGGAGTTGCTTACCAGTCTGTCGAAGGCTTATCAGATGTACAACTATCTGTTGGATTTGATAGTTGCTATTACCAATGAGGAACGACTCCGTTATGATGTGCTTGTCCAGCGTGCCGAGCGTGAAGGCACTGAGGCTCCGTCGCCTCGTTTTGCCTACAACCGTTTTGCTGTGCAGCTTGAGGAGAATGAACAGTTGAATGCTTACAACGAGACTTTCAAACTAACATGGCGTGAGGATATCGAGTTCGTGCGCAACCTCTGCAATCAGATTGAGCAGAGCGTGGCTTACCAGGAGTATATGGCTTCTGACGACGATTCTTACGATGCAGACCGCGAGGTATGGCGCAAGTTGTATAAGCAGTTGATTGACAACAACGAGTCACTCGATACTCTGCTCGAAGACAAGTCGCTCTATTGGAACGACGACAAGGATATTGTCGATTCGTTCGTGTTGAAGACCATCAAGCGTTTCGATCCAGCCAACAAGGCTCAGCAGGAACTGATGCCAGAGTTCAAGGACGACGAGGATCGCGAGTATGCCATCCAGCTCTTCCGAACAACAATACAGAACGCTCAGGAGTATCAGGATATGATGCAGTATTACTCACGCAACTGGGAACTGTCACGAATGCCGTTCACCGACATCGTCATCATGCAGATTGCCCTTGCTGAGATGCTCACCTTCCCAGCAATTCCGCTCAGTGTAACCATCAACGAGTTTGTGGAGATTTCAAAGTCTTACAGTACCCCACGCAGTGCTGGTTATATCAACGGTATGCTCGACACCATCGCCCGTGCCCTCCACAAGGAAGGTCGCCTGATGAAGAGAATCAACGGGTAAGGGGAGTTAAAAGGTAAAGCTCGCTTGCGAGGGCTCATCGAGCCGAGTCGCTACGTCACGAAGTGGTGGCGACATAAGAGGCGAGGTAAGAATTCCGTATAGCTCGGAGCCTTCGTTTTCGT